>NZ_CDRJTB010000164.1:0-861 GCF_976954365.1 Paenibacillus sp. Marseille-Q9583 | reverse complement strand
GTGATTTGCTTGCTGGACCGGGAACCGACGGACATTCCAGGGGAAGCGGTGGACAATCCGGTGAGCGGGGTGACACCACAGAACCTGGCGTATGTCATCTATACCTCAGGGTCGACGGGTAAGCCGAAGGGGGTTCTGATAGAACATCAGGGACTTATCAATATAGCAAATGAGCAGGGGCGCTTGTTTGATATCAGCGTGAACAGCCGGATTCTGCAATTTGCTTCCTTTAGCTTTGATGGTTCTGTTTTTGAGTTCATTATGGCTTTGGGCCACGGTGCTAGGTTGTATATGGGAATTCAAGAGGAGATACTGCCGGGCGAAGGACTCATCCAATTGATAAACAGGCATGAAATTACCCTTGTAATATTGCCACCGACCGTACTTGGGTTATTGGCCAATGAGTACTTTCCCAGCATACAAACCGTAATTTCAGCAGCAGAGACCTGTTCTGCCGAGGTAGCGAGTCAATGGTCGAAGAAGACCCGATTTTTTAATGGTTATGGTCCTACCGAAGCAACGATAGGAGCCACGATGTATGAATATGCGGAAACAGGTCATCGGTCTGTAAGCATTGGTCGTCCGTTAGGGAATAAGCGGGTGTACGTTTTAGATGCTCAGGGACAAGTAGTACCGGTGGGTGTGCCTGGAGAACTGCACATTGGAGGGATGGGGTTAGCCCGGGGGTATTTGAACCGGCCGGAGCTGACAGCAGAGAGGTTTGTCCGGAATCCATTTAAGCATGGGGAGCGGTTGTACAAAACCGGGGACTTAGCCCGGTGGCTACCGGATGGGAATATCGAGTATTTGGGCCGGATCGATGATCAGGTGAAGATTCGGGGGTACCGGATTGAGGTGGGT
>NZ_CDRJTB010000163.1:0-888 GCF_976954365.1 Paenibacillus sp. Marseille-Q9583 | reverse complement strand
TTATTGAATGAAGTCATGGCATTGTACCATGGGAATGTGAGCGGTGAGCCGATAGCGTTGCCGACTCCTTCCCCCTATGTAGACTATATTCGGTGGTACAAGCGGCAGGATATGAATAAAGCAGAGGAGGCCTGGCGCGATCTGTTAAAGGGCGTAACGGAGCCAACGCCTTTGGGGATCGTTGAGCGGACTGTCGCATCTGAACAAGGGCTTCACTATGCCGAGTTAGAGGTAGCCTTAAGTGAAACGTTGACTCTACGACTGCAAGAAATAGCTAAGCAAGAAGAGATCACCTTAAATACATTGTTCCAAGGCGTTTGGGCAATTTTGCTGAGCCGGTACAGTGGGCAAGAGGATGTCATATACGGACAAACGGTGTCGGGTCGTCCGCCGGAACTGCCAGGGAATGATACGATTATTGGTCCGCTTATCAACACCGTACCGCTACGGGCATGTGTAAGGAGTAAAGCGGAATGCCACAAGTGGTTGAAGGAATTGCAAGCGAATCAAGTGGACATGCGTCAATATGAATATGCGCCGCTCGTAGAGATCCAAGGATGGAGTGAGGTTCCGAGAGGAACCCCGCTGTTTGAAAGCTTGTTGATCTTTGAAAACTATCCGCAACGCAACGGTGGAGAGGAAGCTGAACAGAGGAACGGGCTTCGAATCGAAGACGTGCGCAGTATTGAGTATACAAACTACCCGTTAACGTTGGTGATAGGACCGGGAAAACAACTTCTGATCAAGATATCGTATCAAAAGGAATGCTTTAGGGATGAAGCCATGGAGCGAATGGCCAGCCACTTGCAGAATCTGTTGGAAGGGATTGCGGAGAATCCGAACCGGCGGATTGGGGAGCTGCAGCTGCTAAGCGAGAAAGAGACCGAG
>NZ_CDRJTB010000162.1:0-943 GCF_976954365.1 Paenibacillus sp. Marseille-Q9583 | reverse complement strand
TGAAGAAGTAGAGGTCGCAGAGCAGTGTCTGCACGAGCGGTTTGAGGAACAGGTGCGGCGGAACCCGGAAGCGGTAGCGGTGGTGTTTGGTGAGGAGCGCGTGACGTACGGGGAGCTCAATCGGCGAGCGAACCAGTGGGCCCACTACTTGCAAAGCCAAGGGGTAGGACCGGATGAACTAGTTGGGATCTACGTGGAGCGGTCAATCGAGATGCTGGTGGGTTTGCTGGCGGTATTGAAAGCGGGCGGAGCGTATGTGCCGCTGGATCCAGCGTACCCACATGAACGCATCGCGTACATGCTGGAGGATGCGCAGATCCAGGTGCTGTTAACCCAGGAGAAGCTGGCGGGAGAGGTGCCGGTAAGTCAGGCGGCAGTGTACTGTTTGGATCATGAGCCTGCGGATTTTCCTTGGGAAGCCGTAGAGAACGCAGTGAGTGAGGTGACACCACAGAACCTGGCGTATGTGATCTATACCTCGGGATCGACAGGTGAGCCGAAAGGTGTGCTCATTGAACACCAGGGACTTCTGAATATGGCCAATGAGCAAAAACGACTATTTGACATCACTAAGAATAGTCGGATTCTGCAATTCGCTTCTTTTAGCTTTGATGGTTCTGTTATGGAATTCATTATGGCTTTCTGCCATGGCGCTAGTTTATATCTAGGAACCCAAGAGGAGATACTACCAGGCGAAGGGCTAATTGGATTGATCCATAAGCATGAAATTACGAATGTAGCCTTGCCACCGACCGTACTTAGGCTATTGGTAAATGAGAGCTTACCCAGCCTACAAACGGTAATTTCTGCAGGCGAGGCATGTTCTATTGAGGTCGCGAATCCATGGTCGAAGGTGACTCGTCTTTTTAACTGTTATGGACCTACGGAAGCGACCATTGGAGCCACGATATACGCCTATGAGGAGACCGGTTACCGGTTTGTA
>NZ_CDRJTB010000161.1:0-998 GCF_976954365.1 Paenibacillus sp. Marseille-Q9583 | reverse complement strand
TAATTTTCGCTCCCCATCACAGCCCAGCCTTAACGATGTGCGGATTTGCCTACACATCAGCCTCACTGCTTAGACGGACATATCCATCAGTCCGCGTCACTACCCTCCTGCGTCACCCCATCGCTCATAGCGGATTACGGTGGTACAGTAATTTCAAACTGTTGTCCTTCGACTACGCCTTTCGGCCTCGCCTTAGGTCCCGACTTACCCTGAGCGGACGAGCCTTCCTCAGGAAACCTTGGGCTTTCGGCGGATCAGATTCTCACTGATCTTTTCGTTACTCATACCGGCATTCTCACTTGTATGCTGTCCAGCGCTCCTTACGGTACACCTTCAACCCACATACAACGCTCCCCTACCCCAGATACATACGTATCTAGCCATAGCTTCGGTGGTGTGTTTAGCCCCGTTACATTTTCGGCGCAGAGTCACTCGACCAGTGAGCTATTACGCACTCTTTCAATGGTGGCTGCTTCTAAGCCAACATCCTGGTTGTCTGTGCAACTCCACATCCTTTCCCACTTAACACACACTTGGGGACCTTAGCTGATGGTCTGGGCTGTTTCCCTTTTGACAATGGATCTTAGCACTCACTGTCTGACTCCCGGCAATAAGTATATGGCATTCGGAGTTTGACTGATCTTGGTAACCCTTGCGGGCCCCGCAACCAATCAGTGCTCTACCTCCACTACTCTTATACCGAGGCTAGCCCTAAAGCTATTTCGGGGAGAACCAGCTATCTCCGAGTTCGATTGGAATTTCTCCGCTACCCCCACCTCATCCCCGCATTTTTCAACATGCGTGGGTTCGGGCCTCCAGTGCGTGTTACCGCACCTTCACCCTGGACAGGGGTAGATCACACGGTTTCGGGTCTACGTCCACATACTGAGTCGCCCTATTCAGACTCGCTTTCGCTGCGGCTCCGTCTTCTCGACTTAACCTTGCATGTTAAACGTAACTCGCCGGTTCATTCTACAAAAGGCACGCCATCACCCATA
>NZ_CDRJTB010000160.1:0-1020 GCF_976954365.1 Paenibacillus sp. Marseille-Q9583 | reverse complement strand
GGCATCCGTCAAGTCGGGATGGGCGATAACTTCTTTGAGCTCGGTGGCCATTCGTTACGAGCCGTTACCTTACTCTCGCGGGTGCAAAAGGCATTCGCGGTGGAAATCGCCCTGCGGACCTTGTTCGCTGCACCAACGCCGCAAGAGATGGCGAAGGCGATCCGGGCGGCGACAGCGAGCACCTATGTGGGGATCGAACCGGCAGCGGAGCGGGTGTACTACCCAGTATCGTCAGGGCAGCGGCGTCTGTTCATCTTGGAACAGCTGGAAGAGACGGGCACCAGCTATAACATGCCGACAGTATTGATCATCGAAGGGCAAGTGGATCGTGAACGGCTGGAAACGGCTTTCGTAGCCTTAGTGCAGCGGCATGAGATCCTGCGGACGAGCTTGGAGATGCTCGAGGGAGAAGCAGTACAGCGTATACATGAGGAAGTTGAAGCAAGCTTGTACTATGCACAAGCGCAGGAAGAAGAAGCAGAGGAGCTGGTGAAGGGGTTTATTCGCCCCTTTGATTTGAGCTGCGCGCCGCTGGTACGAGGGGGAATCATCCAGCTGGAGGAAGCGAAGTTTATCCTGCTTTTTGATATGCATCACATCATCTCGGATGGAGTTACAACGGGGATTTTGGTCCGGGAATTCATGGACTTGTATGAAGGGAAAGACTTGCCACAGCAACGTCTCCAGTACAAAGACTATGCGGTATGGCAGCAGGGATTTAACCAAAGTGAAGCGTACCAAAAGCAGGAGTCGTATTGGCTGGAGACGTTTGCGGGAGAGATCCCGGTGCTGAACCTGCCCACAGATGAGGTGCGGCCGTCGAGCCGGCAATTTGAAGGGGGACGAATCAGCTTTACCATAAGCAAGGAAACCATCGAAGGGTTGAAGCAGGTGGCAGCGGAGCAGGGAGCCACGCTGTATATGGCGTTATTAGCGGCGTACAACGTCCTGCTGTTCAAGTATACGGGCCAAGAAGATATTGTCGTGGGGAGTCCGATTGCCGCACGTCCGATGGCGGAT
>NZ_CDRJTB010000159.1:0-1043 GCF_976954365.1 Paenibacillus sp. Marseille-Q9583 | reverse complement strand
AGGACAATCCGATTAGTGGGGTAACGCCTCAAAATTTGGCGTATGTGATCTATACCTCAGGCTCGACGGGGAAGCCAAAGGGGATTCTGATTGAGCATGCTTCGGTACTGAATACTCTACTGGACATGATTGAGGTTCTCCCGATCGAAGCAACAGATACCCTGCTTAGTTTAACCACAATTTCTTTTGACATTGCTGCGGTAGAGCTATTTGCACCGCTGATGATAGGCGCACAGATCTCAATTGTTGAGTCGGGCAAAAGTGTAGATCAGGCGGTCATTACGAACATAACCATGATCCAAGGCACCCCCTCCACCTTAAGAATGTTAAGCCAATTCGATATACGCGATAAGAAAATTATTATGGGCGGGGAAGCACTGTCTGTAGGGATTGCTAATGATTACATGAGTAAAAACAATAGGGTTTGGAATTTCTATGGACCCACGGAAACCACGATATGGTCGATGTACCGTAAAGTGAAAATGAACAGTAGTGGAAAGATCCCCATTGGGGGAGCGATACGCAATACGCAAGTATATATCTTGGACGCCTACGGACAAGTGGTCCCAATCGGTGTAGCTGGGGAACTGCACATTGGAGGGATGGGTCTAGCACGGGGGTACCTGAACCGACCGGAACTGACCGCGGAGAAGTTTATCCCTCATCCGTTTCGTTCAGGCGAGCGATTTTACAAAACCGGAGACCTAGGCAGGTGGCTGCCAGACGGGAACATCGAGTACTTGGGCCGGATGGACGATCAGGTGAAAATTCGGGGATACCGGATCGAGCTGGGTGAAATTGAGACCTGCTTATTAACCCATCCATCGATCCAAGAAGCGGTCGTGGTAGCGCGGAAAGATAGGGAAGGAGAGCCTGCGCTGAGCGCCTATGTGGTTGTGGTTTCAGAGACGGCTTTACCTGTAACGGAACTGCGCACGTATTTGGGGCAACAACTGCCGTCCTATATGATCCCCTCCTACATGGTGCAGGTAGAGAACCTGCCACTGACTGCAAATGGAAAGGTCAACCGCAAAGCGTTACCC
>NZ_CDRJTB010000158.1:0-1116 GCF_976954365.1 Paenibacillus sp. Marseille-Q9583 | reverse complement strand
GAAATAGAGGCGGTGCTGGCTGAGCATCCGGCAGTACGAGAAGGGGTCGTCATAGCTTTGGAAGAGAACGGGAGCAAGCGTTTGGCGGCATACCTGGTTCTTGACGGAGTCGAACAGGCGCCAGCAGTTGAAGCCTGGCGAGCATGGCTGACAGCCAAGCTGCCGGAGTATATGGTGCCCTCTGTATTTGTCATCATGGACGTTATGCCGCTGACGCCAAACGGGAAGGTGGACCGTAAACGGCTCCCGGTACCCGAGAGCGGCCGGCCGGATCTCGAGTCGGGATATGCAGCCCCACAAACCACGGTAGAGGAAACACTTTTGAAGATTTGGGAGCAGGTGCTCGGGGTGGAGTCTATCGGGGTGGAGGATAACTTCTTTGCCTTGGGCGGAGATTCCATATTAGCCATTCAGGTGGTGTCTAAGAGCATACAAGCCGGGATACGCATCACGCCAAAGCAGTTGTTTCAATATCCAACCGTTCGGCATCTTGCAGGGATGGCGGGAAGCATAGCCATTCGGGCTGAACAAGGATGGGTACAGGGAGCAGTACCGCTGACACCGATCCAACAGTGGTTCTTTAACCAGGAACTGGAGTCAGCCCATCACTGGAACCAATCGCTATTGTTGACGTTAGCCTCTCCGATCAAGACGGAAAAGCTGGAACAGGTGATCAGGAAGCTGATGGAGCATCACGATGCGCTGCGTATGCGGTTTATCCAGACGGAAACAGGCTGGGTGCAGGAGAACCGTGGAGAAATCGAACAAGTTCCGGTGACAACCATAGATCTGTCGGTGTTGGATGAAAATGAGCAGCGGCAGGAGATCGAGCGGATCGCGGGAGAGTGTCAGGGCAGTCTTGATTTGAGTGAGGGACCGCTCCTGCGGGTGGTCTACTTTAACTTAGGGGAACGTCCGGGGAGAATACTCCTGGTGATTCATCATCTGGTAGTTGATGGGGTATCGTGGCGTATCTTGCTGGAAGACCTGCAACTGCTGTACAGCCAAACGGAGCAAGGGCAAGTGCTGGCGCTGCCGGCAAAGACGACGTCGTATCAGGAATGGGCGTTGGGGCTACAGGCGTATGCGGAGACGGAAGAAGCGAAGCGGGAAGCC
>NZ_CDRJTB010000157.1:0-1137 GCF_976954365.1 Paenibacillus sp. Marseille-Q9583 | reverse complement strand
TAGGGATCATATACACGGGCAGGTGTTGCCCCAGATAACCCCGCAGCTCCGCTGCCGATAACCTAGCATCTGCTACCACATACGCGCACAGGGTTTGCTGTCCATCTCCATCTTTGCGCGCTACCACAACTACTTCCTGGATTGATGGATGGGTTAATAAGCAAGTCTCGATTTCTCCCAGCTCAATCCGGTATCCCCGAATCTTCACCTGATCGTCCATCCGCCCTAAATACTCGATGTTCCCGTCCGGCAACCACCGGGCTAAATCGCCTGTTTTGTACAGTCGCTCACCACTCTTAAATGGATTAGGAATAAATTTTTCTGCTGTCAGTTCCGGCCGGTTCAAATACCCTCGGGCTAGACCCATCCCTCCAATGTGCAGTTCCCCAGCTACACTGATTGGGACCACTTGTCCGTCGGTATCAAAGATGTATACCTTCGTATTACTGATTGGTTGCCCTATTGGAATAACGCTACCATTCTCCTTCACTTCATGGTACATCGACCATATCGTGGTTTCTGTAGGTCCATAAAAGTTCCAAACCGTATTGCTTTTACTCATGTAATCATTAGCAATCCCTACAGACAGTGCCTCCCCGCCCATAATAATCTTCTTATCACGTATATCGAATTGGCTTAACATTCTTAAGGTGGACGGGGTGCCTTGTATCATGGTTATGTTCGTAATTACCGCCTGATCTACACTTTTGGCCGACTCAACAATTGAGATCTGTGCGCCTATCATCAGCGGTGCAAATTGCTCTACCGCAGCAATGTCAAAAGAAATTGTGGTTAAACTAAGTAGGGTATCTGTTGCTTCGATCGGGAGAACGTCAATCATGTCCAGTAGAGTATTCAGTACCGAAGCATGCTCAATGAGAACCCCCTTCGGCTTCCCCGTCGAGCCTGAGGTATAGATCACATACGCCAAATTTTGAGGCGTTACCCCACTCACCGGATTGTCCACCGCTTCCCCTGGAATGTCCGTCGGTTCCCGGTCCAGCAAGCAAATCACTGCCTCACTTTCCGGTATCTCTCCCGCCAGGCTCTCCTGGGTGAGTAACCACCGGACTTGCGCATCAGCCATCATATACGCGATGCGTTCCCGTGGGTACGCTGGATCCAGCGGGACATACG
>NZ_CDRJTB010000154.1:0-1412 GCF_976954365.1 Paenibacillus sp. Marseille-Q9583 | reverse complement strand
GCTTGCGCTGCATGAATGGCTAACGGGACACTATAGCTCAATAACACCAGGACGAAGCTGCCGACATGAATTGGCAGCTTCGTTGTGCTAACGGGCAGGCTAGCGTAAACAAAATGATCAAAAGTATTAACCATACGTAGTTAATTACATTTCGGATTAGCGCAATGATTTTCGGCAGCTTCGTTTGGTTAACGGGGGTAGTTTAAGTAAATGTAAATATTTACTTGCGAACTAATGTTCGGTATAATAAACTTGATTCCATTACAAAAAGGAGATGTTGGATATGTATAAACACATTAAAGATTTTGCCGCAACTTGGCAGAATGAAACGGAAGCAACAATGCGGACACTGGAGATGCTGACCGACGAGTCTCTTGGCCAACAGATAACAAGCGATCATAGAACGCTTGGACGTGTTGCATGGCACCTTGTACAGACGTTGCACGAAATGCCATCTCGGACGGGACTGTCTTTCGAAGGACCGAGCGAAGATATGCCGGTGCCAGCTTCTGCAGCAGACATCGCGTCAATCTATAAGAGGACCTCACAAGCGCTCCTTGATGCTATACAGTCCAGTTGGAAAGATGAGAATCTGCTTATCATGAGCGATATGTATGGTGATCAATGGCCAAACGGCTTAATGCTGGATATTCTCGTAAAGCATGAGATTCATCATCGTGGTCAGATGACAGTCCTGATGCGTCAGGCAGGCCTTCGTGTGCCGGATCTTTACGGCCCGACAAAAGAGCAGTGGGCCGAGTACGGAGCGCTACCTCCAGTAATTTAGAGTAAGATTATATCCGCATTTGGCCGTTTGGCTATAGTGGGATTTATAAGTATTTTATCTCATAGGATTGAAAGTGGTGGCTTGAATCATAGACAAGAGGATACCATCGGACTAAAACTGTTAATTCTATTGAACTAACGGGGAACGTTAGTGGAATAGCGGTTGCTTCGGCAGCCGTTTTTTATTTGTTCAACTAACGTGCAGTAGAGCGTGGTGTTGCCTAGTTGAACTATTAGGCAGTTAAATGCGGTATTATATGGTACGATTATCCATAAGAGATGAGGTGCCTTTATCAAGAAGAAATATGCTTTCCTAATAGTTTCCATATTGTTATTTGTGATGGCTTATACAAAACCAAGTAGTCAAGATTATGATAATTACCTCCATAAGGTTCACGGTCTTAAATTTGACAGTTCTGAAAGCTCAAATTGCTTTCATACTATTAATGACTTGAAATCATCAAGTCTCACACATCAGATTATTTTTATGACAGCAGAAACACAAATTTTTGGAGAGGCAGATAATAAAATACGAGTAGTAGGTATTTTCAATCATTTTTTTGTAATAGAAAATCGTCTTCATCCTAAATCAGATAATAACAATAATATCGAAGTTCCGTTAAGCT
>NZ_CDRJTB010000153.1:0-1778 GCF_976954365.1 Paenibacillus sp. Marseille-Q9583 | reverse complement strand
GGATCACACTTACTACCCAAGTACACAGTATCTTCTTTATTCCATTGAATAAGTTCTTTTTGCAAAACATCTGAAATATTAAGTTTAACATTCAAGTTAGTATTCCAAGTCTCATCGTCTAATTGGAAACAATAAGGACATCCAATTGTACATCCATTATACGGGTCTATAATCGGTATTGTCCCCCCATCCGGGGGATATTCATAAGTCATTGCACTATTAATAAATATTTCTTTGAGCATTTTTACCATCTCCATTCATCATCTTATAACCAGATGGTAAATTAATACTCAAAAAAAATATAGACTTATAATTACTGATTTGTTATGATGTTGAATAAGGTCTTGAAAAAAAATGACATACGAATCCATGGGTCATATATTGATCTATGGTTTTTTTATGTTTTCGGTTGATTTCAGCTAACGTCTTATTCACGAACTTCGTAAATAATTCCATATGTAGAGTATTCGCGATATTATTGAGCTATCCTGCCCGTAGCGCAGCAAGGCTGCCAATCGTGCTGGCAGCCTTGTCATCGTTGAACTATCGTTCCCAGTTAGCGCAACGACTTACTCTGTTGAATTTCGTGTTCCTCAACATAAAGCGGCATCAGAGAAGGCGAATAGTACCTTATCGCGGCCTTTAAACGACAAAATGGTGCCGATAGCCATCGCCCCAAAGCTGCAAAGAAATAATGAGCCTAATCCGACAGTGCTCGCATGATGTTGGATTTCGCCTCTGCCGCAATCGCTTCATTCCCGTCATCGACCGCTTGCATCAAGATCAGTACGGGGATGTATACCGCGATCAGCCGCGCCAGCAGCTTCGTTTCCTCGTCCGCTCCTCCGTAAGTTTCGAAAAACACGCCGCGAGCGTATGGGGGTAAAAAGCTGTAAGCAACGCTCAAATCGCAAGCCGGATGGCCTACGCTCAGATCGCCCCAATCAATGATGCCGGAAACGATCCCGTTCTCATTCACAAGCATATTTTTGAAATGAAGATCGCCATGTAGCAGTACATTCACCGCCTCGACACGGTCCGTTTGCAACCTGCTAATATACGCTTCGATCACACCGGACTCCTCCGGCGACAAGTGTCCAACCACCTTCGATAGAAAGCCCTCCAATTTCACTTTGCGCGATGCTATGTCCGTCAAGCTTCGATGATCTTGCTGAACTCCGCACTTCAGCGCCGCCTGCACCGGAAACTCATGCAATCTCCGCAAAAATTTCGCCAGCGTCTCTGCCGATAAAGCCCGGCGTTCTTCCGTCAAACCGATGGGGAAATCTCCTGGCACGTAGGCATAGCCAAGAAATGGTGCCGGGTATTCGTCACTTGCTTCGCCATAAAACAACGGTTTCGGATAGGGGATGGTCATATATGCCTCCAGCTTCGGCAGCAGCTTCCCTTCCATACGAATCGAGCCAACTGCAATCGTTCTTCTTGGAAACCGGAACACGTACTCATCACCGATGAGAAAAACCGTATTGTCCCAGCCCCAGCCCAATCGCTTCACTTGCTTCGATGACAGCTGAGGAAATTGTCTGCCGATCAGCGTCCGCGCCTGCTCTTCGTTAACCTCCCACTCCGCATCCCATACATTCGTTCCTTCCATGAAATATCTGCCTCCTCGTTCCTTACTTTATTTAGACGTTTACATTCCCTGGAAGTTACGCATAACTGCCCGTTAGCACAACGAAGCTGCCAATTCATGTCGGCAGCTTCGTCCTGGTGTTATTGAGCTATAGTGTCCCGTTAGCCATTCATGCAGCGCAAGT
>NZ_CDRJTB010000152.1:0-1800 GCF_976954365.1 Paenibacillus sp. Marseille-Q9583 | reverse complement strand
CCACCGATTAAGATAAAATCTTCATTGAAACTTTTATTAACCACAGAACCGGCAGCTACAATTATCCCTCTACCATTTAATTCAACACCGGGTAAAATAATAGAGCCAGCACCAATCCATGCTCCAGGACCAATGTAAACATTCTTTCCAATATGTTCTTTACTTTTATAATTAGACTCCCAATCGTCCGTATTGTAACTTAATGTCAATATCTTTGAAAAAGCAGATATGGTGACGTCATTCTCTATTACCAGTCCACCACCTCCATGGAGAAAGACATAATCATTAAGTCTGCAGTTTCTTCCAATATAAATTTTATCTGCATCCTTAATTATCACTTTACCAAAGATCATTAGATTTTTGTTTTTTGCTCTAAGTCGCTTTTTGTAAAAGAGTATTTTTATATTTCTTATGTAGTAATACATTTTTTTTGTGTTTTGCCTCAAAAAATCTACTATTTTCTCCATTCAAACCTCCAAGCATCTTTCACCATATCATCAAGCCCGAGTTTTGCCTTCCAGCCTAATTCTTTTTCCGCTCGGGTAGGATCAGCATAACAAGTAGCAATATCTCCAGGTCTACGTCCGACTACTTCGTAAGGTACCTCAACTTTATTTATCGTGGAAAAAGAGTTAACTAACTCTAAAACAGATGTACCACAACCAGTACCTAAATTATATATATGAAATCCCTGCTTAAGATTCTCGATAGCTTTAACATGACCCTTGGCTAGATCAACAACATGAATGTAGTCTCTAATTCCTGTTCCATCAATTGTAGGATAATCATCACCAAATACTCTGAGTTTATCCAGAGTTCCCTTCGCCACTTTTGTCACTAACGGCAACAAATTATTTGGGCTATACTTCGTGTCCTCTCCAATTAATCCACTCACATGTGCACCTATCGGATTAAAATATCGCAATATGGATACTTCAAATTCAGGATTTGCCTTTGAGACATCCTCTAGAATTCTTTCCCCTATTACTTTCGTTTCACCATATGGATTAGTTGTTTTTTTAAGCTCTAACTCCTCTGTCAATGGAGAAGGTTGATCACCATAAACTGTAGCAGAAGAACTAAACACAAATTTGTTAACGCCATAATCTATGCATAATCTACAAATTGAGATTGTACTTACTAAATTAGTATAGTAATAATCTAATGGATATTGAACTGATTCAGCTATTGACTTTTTTCCAGCAAAATGGATTACTCCATCTAGTTTATAATCTCTAAAAACAATTGCTAAATCATTATAGTTTGTAGCATCGATTTCATAGAAAATCGGCTTTTTTCCTGTAATATCGTATATTTTGTCGATAACATCAATCTTACTATTGTATAAGTTATCAACAATTATTACTTCATGATTATTTTGCAACAATTCAACAACAGAATGTGTACCTATATATCCAAGACCTCCAGTTAACAAAATCCTCATGGTATCTTAATTCCACCCTTTCAATCTCTCTGAAAAAATAGTTTTTTTCTTTTAAATGCCTAATACAATTCATCTAGCCATTGATTTAAAAAGTGGATACAACGGTGCCAAGTACTTTTTCAAAGTAAAAATACTACTCTTACCTCCTAATCCTTTAAGATTTTTAAATTTATATCTATTACTAGTGTTTCGTGCATATAAGTATAATAGCCTATCATAATTCTCGGTCAGAACTCCCAATAGTTCCTTACTGTCAAAAATATTACGTTGTTTGTTTAATGATAAGAGTGTTTGATATATCTTCTTTATAGAATCTAAATAATCTAATGAATCAATAATATTAATTGTACAACTTT
>NZ_CDRJTB010000151.1:0-2086 GCF_976954365.1 Paenibacillus sp. Marseille-Q9583 | reverse complement strand
ATCTTGCGGCATCTGCCCACATTCCAGTAGACCTTCCGCCATTGTGAGTTGTAATGTTATGAATTCCATAAGGAACCAATTGCATTTTCCCAGGGACTTCAGTGTGGTGCCATGTATACGATCCGTTCTCAACCAGTTTTCTTATGTCTTCTGGAAGATTATCATTTAACCGGTCAAACTGTTCTGTATCACCTTTTTTCCACAAATCTTTTGGGAGCTCATCACTATGCACTACCACGCCTGCACCCTCAAAATTCAGGCTTATCGTTATATATTAATTTATCTTCATCATCATACCCCGTATACACCTTTATGTTAGCAGTCATCGTCCCCACCTGAAACTCTGGATCTTCACCAGTTATAGCTGGCGTATAGTTTTTAGCGCTTACCCATTTCATATCTGAAATTGCAAAATTTTTAATTTCAGATTTAGTAAATTCATTATCTGTAGAGTCTATCATTAAATCCGGCGCATAAACACTCATATCCAATATGAAATCGGTACGTTTTTTATTAGGTACTGCACATCCAGTTGTACCGGTTGTTTCAGATCCCCCGTACCAAGTCGCATTCCAATTCGGGCCATCTGTTTGCACCCATATGACTTTGGGTGTTGCCTCTTTCTCTCCCTTTACTTTTACTTTCAAAGTCTGCATTGGTGCAGGACCTTGCGGAGTAACAACAGCATCTGGTGCTGATGGATATCCATGCTCAAGAAATCCTATTGCATAAGTTGAAACTGGAAATTGGGCAACTAATAAAGCTAATAACAGAAAGCTTATCCCCCACTTTTTCATACCACTTCACCTATTCTATTTTCATGTCAAAACTAACACGTGAACCATCATCTGTTTTCATTGAATCACGTGGGTGCTCAACAACTATATATTGTTGTACCCACAACCTCACTCCTTTTCCATTTCGGTAGTTAGAAAAGAACCCCTCAGTTTCTTCATAAGGTAAAGTCAAATACCCATATTTCTCCTTAGGATTATCAGTATATGTTCTTGTTCCATTCACTAACCCATCAGCTCCATTGTAATAATGATTCAATGAGAAATGCTCAGTTTTCGGATAAATCGTAATTTCCACGTAAGCCCTAAAAAATCCCACGTCTATCTAAACTACTAACATACTCATTTTCATCTACAAACATCGGCGCATAAATTCCCTTTTGGTTTTTGAAATCCTGTGTATCTACTATAATAAAATGATGAAATTTAATCGTACCCGCGTTATTACGTAATGTGTCAGTCTTTTCTGCAACATCATTGAATGAGCTGCCATTGGTCGAAAAAGGACTAATACTCTCCATATTGGTCCGCTTGGTTCCCACTTCTCGTAGTTCATTTAGTCCCACGAAACTACCTGCTTTCTGCTGACTGACCGTATTTAAACGCAACAGAATGGCAGAGGCTTCGGCGCGGGTCGCCTGTTTGGTTAAACCAAATGATCCATCAGGATACCCACTCATCAGCTTCGTACCTAGTGAAACCGCAATATATGGAGATTGGGACTGCGGAATACCTGGTTTAAAATATTCTTTTACCGGAAGCACCGTTGTCACCGTGTCCTGCAAAGCTTGCTTATAATCAACATCGGCTACTGCAAGTCCAGATGCCATCCATTTGGCAATTTCTATACGTGTAATGGGTGTGCTAGGCTTAAATCCGTTCGGATAATCACTGGCTTTAATGTAACCCAGCGAAACTGCCCGATTTACTTCTGCCTCACTCCAGTGTCCTTCCAAATCCTCAAAAACATTCGTTTGGTCCTCCTCAGCCTGCACCTTCGATGCCCTTGCCAGTAACGCAGCGAACTCTGCTCGTGTTACTGTCTCATTCGGTTTGAATGTGCCGTCGTCATACCCTTTGAAATATCCATTTTTGACCGCCTCATCAATAGCAGCTTTAGCCCAATGCTTTTTAATGTCCTTAAATGTAATTGTTTGCTCTGCTGCTATCGCCGGATGAACCTGTGTCAATAAACCAATCCCAACTAAAGAAACTACTATTAGACTGTTAATTAATATTTTTTTCATTATGTACCTCCGTTTTTTCAAGTTCCTTTCTATGGAACGTTCATG
>NZ_CDRJTB010000150.1:0-2195 GCF_976954365.1 Paenibacillus sp. Marseille-Q9583 | reverse complement strand
TCATAAAAGATCCGCTTAATTGAAAGATCAATAAAAGTAAATAAATAAAAGTGATGGTGGGAGTAAATAGACGAGCGATTTTATCCATTAGCTTAAATGCTGAAATTAGGATAAATAACACACCGCTAATGATCATTGCCCCACTTAAAGCTTGTAAAGCATCATTGTTAGAAGAATAAAGTCCCCCCACTAAACTTGCGTAAATCGTAAAAATGCTCCACCATAACCCTGCCGGACCTTCATGAATAGGGAATTTATGACCCAACAGGCCTTGTAAAAATCCAGCTATCCCTAAAGTAAACATGGTGCTCTGAATGAGGCCAGAGGTCTCAAGGGGCGTTAAGTTATATAAATCTGCGATAGCAATGGGTGCAGCAATTGCACCAGCGATCATAAAAATCATCCACTGCAATCCTGACAGTATTACCTTCATTTCTTTCTCACTCTCTTTTCTAACAACACTGCTCTTATCCATAAATCAGCCATCAATGACTGTGTTAAGAGCTATTTCGACCATTTCATAAAAGGATTGTTCACTTTCTTTATGAGTCAGGTGTTCCTGTCTTAGCAATTGACTGCCCACAGTCAAAATCGATAACGCTTTTACACCATATTTAGCGGCTAAAGTGTATAGGGCTGTACTTTCCATTTCTACTGCTAATACACCAAAATCCATAAACTTGTGAAGTCGATCTAAATTTTCACGATAGAATTCATCAGAATTATAAATGTTACCAACAAAAACATTTGCATTTTTAGCTTGTGCTTGTTGATACGCTTTCATTAACAATGAGAAATCTGCTGTAGGTGCAAAATTACAACCATGAAAGATCTTCTCCGTCATATTACTGTCTGAAGACACCGCTTGGGCTATTATAATATCGCGGATATTAATTTCACTCTGCATCGCACCACATGTACCAATGCGAATCAATTTCTTAACTTCATAATCGACGATCAATTCTGTAGCATAGATACTCATCGATGGATTTCCCATCCCTGTCCCCTGAACCGACACCGGTACACCCTTGTATAATCCAGTGTATCCATACATCCCTCTTACTTCGTTATAACAATTAGCCCCCTCTAAAAAGTGTTCTGCTACAAATTTTGCACGTAAAGGATCTCCTGGGAGCAAAACGCGCTCTGCTATTTCTCCCTTATTTGCACCTAAATGTCTACTCATAGTTCTTCCTCCAACTTTTAATAGTAAACTGAGGTTTACCGAAATCGCTTTCCACTTGCCGTCAAGTAAAATCAGTTTTGAAACTAGATTGAGCATACGGTTTTTTAACATTACAAACTAGACCAAAAACTTACGTAGGTAACGGAAAATAATTGGTCAAATTATAAAAGCAATTCTTTACGAATATTGTCCAAATCTCTTTTAGAGGGGATCGTAGAAATAATAACAACAGGCACGGTCCTTAGTGCAACCGGGATATTACTAATGACAAGATCAATATTATTTTGCTGCATGATCTCGTCGGTTAGCCCTTTCATAATGGAGGTATTAAGGATCAACTGATCCCCTATTTCCTTCTTTATCAAATCTGCTATGTAATGACGAATCGAAAATTCTTCCCCGATCACTAAGAAAGCCCTCTTACTCTTATAACGTAAACTCGAGCGGACAATTAAGGTTAGTTTTGTTAAATGAAAATTATTGAAGAGAACGGAAGGGTAAGTTTTATTCCATGTTTGCATACAGGTTTGCATTTCTTGATAAATCTGCTGGCACTCCTGCTCTACATATGTTGTTAAATGACTTTTCGAAATCATCATCCATTCCGGAATGGCATTTTCGATTAATAGTTTGTCGAAAAATCCATAAATCTCCAAAATAAATCGTTCATGCATATCCAAGTTCGGGTATACCTTTGCCAACAACATTAGAAGCAGATTCCCCATTTGATATTCTTCTTTATCTTTGTGTAATTCGACTTCTTTAATCGGAGTGATCTCTGACCCTTCATAATAATGATATTGGCTGAGACTAACCATGGATTGCATAAAGAATATTTCACTCTTTGGAAATTCGATGGACAGCTTTTCTTCAAGACGCTCTGCTATGGCTCTCACTGGTACATAAAACATCCCCTTTTCCCAGGGGTATGCATTTTCGTCGATTGTTACACAATTTCCTTTAGCAGCTCTTTCTATTACAATTGCCAACAAAAAGGACAATTTCCTTT
>NZ_CDRJTB010000149.1:0-2234 GCF_976954365.1 Paenibacillus sp. Marseille-Q9583 | reverse complement strand
GCCTACATTCAATACTGAATTCCCGTACTTACTGGCATCAAATATGCTATCGGCTTTTGTTGTGGTTCGTAAGCAAGATTTCATAGAATATGGACTTAACAAAAGTGAAATGGAATATGGTATGGAAGATTATGAAGGCTGGATTTCTATGTGTGCGAATGGTTGTTTGGGCGTAAGTATTCCTGAACCACTCGTGAAGTATAGAGTTAGAACCAATTCCATGTCTCGTCAATTCAATCGTGATATGATTATTTATCTCCGTGAACGAATGGCTAGTATGAATAGTCCTGTATATGAAAAATATGGTGCAGAGTTATTTAAACTAGTTGATGCAAATGGACCTGGATATTTGTGGGACAATCCAACTATGACTTATCCAACGATAGGTTATGGAGCTAATAATAGTGATGATTTTAGTGATCTCAACGCTCAGAAGTACGAACTAATGAGACTTGCTAGTTCTAAATGGGGCTCTCGACTTATTAAGTTAGCATTTAAGTTGAAACTAAATAAGTTTTTTAAATAATACACTCTAGGGGACTAATAAATGAATATTGCGATTTTAATTCCTTGTTACAACGAGGAACTAACAATTAGTAAAGTGATTACAGATTTCAGACGTGAATTACCTGAGGCAAAAATATATGTATATGATAATAATTCTAAAGATAAAACTATCGAAATTGCTAAGTTACATGATGTAACTATAGTAAAAGAATCTCGGCAAGGCAAAGGAAATGTTGTTAGGTCGATGTTTTTGGATATAGATGCTGATTATTATATTATGGTTGATGGAGATGACACATATCCAGCTGAGTTTGTTCATGCGCTTCTGAAGCCTCTTGTAAATAGAGAAGCAGATATGGTAATAGGTGATAGACTGTCTAATGGTACTTATTCAGAGGAGAATAAAAGACTTCTTCATGGATTCGGTAATAACCTTGTTAAAAGGATAATAAACACTTTATATAAAAGTAAAATAAGTGATATTATGACAGGTTACAGAGCTTTTAATAAGTTTTTTGTTAAGTCTTTTCCAGTAATGAGTCCCGGCTTTGAAATTGAAACGGAATTAAGCATTCATTCATTAGATAAGCGTTTTTTAATAAAAGAAGTGCCTATTGAGTATAGAGATAGACCGCCAGGAAGTGTGTCAAAATTAAATACTCTTTCGGATGGATTTAAAGTAGTGAAAACCATTTTTACCCTTTTTAAAGATTATAAACCATTGATTTTTTTCAATATGTGGGCTTTGATTTTCTTGGTATTTGGTCTAGTAGTAGGTGTACCAGTAGTTATTGAATTTTTTCACACAAGCTATGTTACAAAAGTGCCTTCTGCAGTCCTTGCTGTAGGTTTTATTCTCTTATCTATTATGAGTCTCTCATGTGGTCTAATATTAGATACTGTTGTTTCAAATTCAAGAAAACAGTATGAACTTCAGCTACACCAGATTAAAAGATATATTGGGAGTCATGAATCTCATGAAATCTAAAACGAACAGGTATATAATTATTTTTGCTATATCGTTGATATCTGGGATAGGATTTATATCTTATCTGTCACCCAATAATTCAATATACAAGACAGGTCTTATTACTATTTTAATGGGCATGATTTTTTTGTCATGTTGTTCTATTTTTAATGGGTTTTCTTTTAAACCTTATGCACACTTATCTAGAAAAGGGAAAACAATGGCTTTTGTTTTCAATATTTTTTTTAGTTCAGTTCTTTTTTTTAGTCTTCAAGGTTCCAGGTTGACTTTGCACAATGGTTCAATTATAGGAAAAGGATTAGTTAGTCTGGCAGCATTTTTATCCTTAAATGCAGTTACTCTATTCCTGATTGCCTGTATCATTAATTTGAGATCAGATTCAGTAAATGAAAAAGTTGCAAAAATCAAGATTCTTATCTATGCTCTTCCGCCATGTCTTGTGTTTTCTTTGTATTTTATTGCCTATTATCCTGCAGCAATGACTCCTGATTCTTTAGACCAGTGGTCTCAGACCATTACACATAATTTTAATGATTGGCATCCTGTAGCCCATACTTGGTTTATAATGTTAACCACATCTCTTTGGAATTCTCCAGCAGCCTTTGTTATTACACAAATTTCTATTCTCTCACTTATTATTGGGTATATGTGTTATTCATTTGAAAAGGCTGGAGTTAATAAACTGGCTATTTATGTAATTTTAGCTTTTATGTCCTTAATACCTGTCAATGGAATATAT
>NZ_CDRJTB010000148.1:0-2305 GCF_976954365.1 Paenibacillus sp. Marseille-Q9583 | reverse complement strand
GAATCCTTGAAGTTGGTTGTGGCACTGGTAGAACAGCTTGTTATTTAGCTGCGCAAGGTCATGATGTAATAGGTATAGATATTCAACCAGATATGATCTCAAAAGCAAAAATACGGGCTGAAAAAGAGAATTCTTCAATTCAATTCTTAGTAGGAGACGCAAGTTCGCTTCCTTTTCTTAACGAGTCATTTGATGTGATTCTTGTTGAGTCTGTATCCATTTTTACGGATATAGAAAAGGCATTCTCGGAATATTATAGGGTTCTGCGGACTGGAGGCAAGCTTTTTGACAGAGAAATGATTCAATATAAACATATGTCTAAAGAAATGAATCAAATGATTAGTACATTTTATCATGTTAAGAATCTGTGGGACTTTAATGATTGGTCAGCATTAGTAAGCACTATGGGATTTTATCATTCACAGATAGATGGTCCCTTCTTGTTTCCTAAATCAAGTGAGGATCTTACAGAGCATCCGGACAATTATCAACAAATGGATGCAGATTCCTTTCTTGACCACACGATTTGGGAAGTGATCAGTCAGTACAATAGTATAATGGACCGTTATCATGAATACATCGGATTTATTCTCGTAATTGGAACGAAATAAAGGATTGGCTTGTCCATCAACATTTGCGAAAAAAAGAACAATAGCCTTGTAACAGTGACTATTGTTCTTTGTGATAGCCTGCTATTATACAAAGAAACAAGCAGATAACACAATTACTAATAAGATATAAAGAACTAAAATTTCTCCAGTAGAAGTAAATCTGCCTCCAACTCCACAGCTCATTGATTATCCCCCCCTTTTACTTCATAAAACATAATATGCACTACTATTCTAAATGTATGGACTATAACCTAATTAACATGAGCTGACGGATTTTAATACTCACGCCGGAAATAATTACGAAATTGGTCCCAACATTATGGCCAAAATTTCTCAAATAGATGATGAATAATAAGAGGTCTATCCATGAATCAAGACAGCGGAAGTTTATATGGTTATTCCGGAATGGCATTCGGATTCGGAATTCTCATAGACAAGAAAAATCATCTGAGGAATTGTCGTAAATTCGAACCCGCATCGAAAAAATTGAAAAGATTCTTAGTGAGGTAGAATAAACGGCGAAATTGCAACAGTCACGTAAAGGCCCATCCGATAAGATATGATGGACCTTTGTTATATCCTCCATTAACTTCTGATATGTGGTAAAAAAACTTATTTTGGTATTGAGCGAAAAAAACAGCACAAAATATCATGCACTGGAACAGGATGTTAACAATTTCCGTTCATACACTGGATTTGAAAGGAACAAGCTATGAAATCGGGTATAAGCTAGGCAATATTATTTCAGAAAATACAACACATAACTTTGCCGATGCATTGAAGGTTAATACCGAGCAAATCGCTTACTACGCCATGACGTATCTGCTGCCGTGATGCAGTCAGATTGCCTTGCTGCCAAATATGACAGCACAGAACAAGCCATTGTTAGCCCTAGAGAATTATTGGATGATAGCGCGGCCTAGAGCGAATTGCAAAAGCCCAAGCTTTGAACACGCCTGGGCTTCACATCCATCCCTTATATTCCTATACTGTCATTGGATTGAATTCATTAACTCGTAGAAATATTTAGGTTCATGAGTTTTATTAAGACGATACCAAGCGTCTAATGTTTTTGGAGAAAATACATCTAGCGCTTTTAAAACATGAACAGAAAATTCTAATGGAGCCACTCCGGTTGCGGTGATCAATTTCCCATCGGTGACAGCAGATTCCACTTTGTAATATTCTTCGCCCGTGTAAGAATGGCAAATCATTTTAAGGTAAGCCAAATCATTGCTTGTGTGCCAACGTGAATCTAACAATCCTGCTTGAGCAAGTCCTAAGGTAGCGCCGCAAATTGCTCCAACTACTATCCCTTCCTTTAAACACATCTCGGCGATTTTTAATATGGGCACGTGAATAGCTTCTGTCCATGTATTTCCACCAGGTAAAATCAGTGCATCTACGCTTTTAATGCTGCACTCATCCACTTTAATGTCAGGCATTATTTTCAATCCGCCCATTGTAGTTACTGGAGTCTTTTCTATCCCAACGGTGACTATTTTCGCTGGAGCTAGCCCCTGTCTGAAGTATCTTCCAGAGTTCAGTTCGGCGGCTAAATAACCTATTTCCCAATCGGACATGGTATCAAACACATAAAGATATACTGTATTATTCATTTCTAAGTGCTCCTCATAAAGTTTATTAGGTAACAGCAACCATTCATCTTTAATGAATGGTTTATCATTATAATA
>NZ_CDRJTB010000147.1:0-2355 GCF_976954365.1 Paenibacillus sp. Marseille-Q9583 | reverse complement strand
GCAGGCGTAACAGCAACAGACAACCGCTATGTATCGGAAGAGGAACTTATCTCTATATTAAATGATTATAATTCTGAGCCGGAACATTGGATTACCAACAGCGGAACAGTTGATGCCAAGCTTGATTACAGTGCGATGAACGGGTTCCGTCTTGCTGACGGTAATAACCTGGCCTATGGTGCAGGTGCCGAGATTGTAAGCCCATATGTGGATCGCGCGAATGCTCTGCCTCATATGACGGAGAGAACAGACTTCTTCGGCAATCCACTTAGCGGCAGAACGCCTTCCATCGGCGCACACAACCCTTATGCGGTAACTTTTGACTCCAACGGTGGCAGCGAAGTGGTGATGAAGTTCGCAGATATGGGCGGGATAATTACCGAGCCAACAGCGCCGACAAAAGAAAACACTATTTTCGGCGGTTGGTATCAAGATGCAGAATTAAACGATGTCTGGGATTTCGTTGCTGATCCTGTTACAAGGGATATTGAATTATATGCGAAATGGGTTGAAGACGCAGGTACTGCGCCAATGATTACGACGAAATCGCTTGCGGATGGCAAGGTAGGACAACCTTATTCGGCAGTTCTTACCACTGACAGCGATAAGCCGATCAAATGGGCTGTTGTAAATGGTCAATTGCCATCAGGATTGAGCTTGGATGAAGATGCAGGTGTTATCTCGGGTACACCGGATCAATGGGGTCAGTTTACATTCAAAGTTCAAGCTAACAATGACGCAGGCAGTGACTCAAAAACGTTCAATATAGTGATCACTGAAGATGTCTCAGTTGACACAGCTCCGGAGATTATCACTAAGACTTTGCCGAGTGGCAAAGTTGGACAACCTTATACGGTAACATTAGCGGTATACGGCAGCGAACCGATTACTTGGAAGGTCCAGGGAGCAGATTTGCCAGTAAATTTGAACCTAGATGAAGCAACAGGCGTTATCTCGGGTACGCCTCAAGAGGCAGGATATTACGAATTCACTGTTGCAGCAACGAATGATTTTGGTATAGATAAGCGAGTATTGAGCATCGAGATTAAAGAGAATAAGCCAGTGGAAACAGCTCCGGAGATTATCACTAAGAATCTGCCAAGCGGCAAAGTTGGAGAACCTTATACGGTAACAATAGCGGTATACGGCGACGAACCGATTACCTGGACAGTGAGAGATAATTATTTACCTGCAGGGTTGAAATTAGAAGGAGCTACGGGTGTTATTTCAGGGGTGCCTACTGAAGCGGGAACATACAAATTCACTGTTACGGCTTCTAACCATGCTGGCATGGATACGATAGAGTTAACTATCGTAATTACTGCAAATAATAACGGCGGAGGATCAGATGGCCAAAGCAGTACGCCGACTCCTTCGCCAGAATCACCGGTTGCGGATTCTATTGATGCTACAATCAAAGAGCAGCTGATGAAAGGCAATCCCATTGCATTGACGATGTCAGCTGGAAAAGTTGAGCTTGAGATTCAAAACGATACGATCGGTGCGATTATTAAAGCCAACAAACCGCTAACCGTTACGAATGACACCGTATCTGTTGAATTGTCCCCTGAATTGTTGAAGCAGTTGAATACAGGCAAGAGGATGAAGGTTGTCATTAAAACTGTAAATGATAGAGACGGAGTTATAGGGCGGGGATATGAGTTGAAGATCTTCGCAGATGGCCGGGAAGTAACAGATTATACAGGGCATATACCAGTAACCTTCGATCTGACAAAAGAGAAGTTGTCGACTAACGATATTAGCATGTTATGCGGTGTCATGCTTCGATTAGACAGTAAGATGGAACGCTTAGGCGGCAAATATGACCATAAGACAGGTAAATTTACCTTCACGGCAAAAGGACTAGGCTATATCTTTGTTACAACCAAACCTGAACCTGTGAAATTAGAACTTACTCTAGGTAAGAAAGGGTATAAATTAAACGGAATCGAAATGAGTATGGACGTTGAGTCGATAGTAGTTAAAGGCAGAACTTTAGTGCCACTGCGCTTCGTTGCGGAGAGCTTAGGAGCAAATGTAGGCTGGGATAACATTAAGAAAACCGTAATGATTACCTTGGAAGGTCAGACTTTGTCCATTGCGATCGGTGAACTTGCACCAGGAATGGATGTTGCAGCTGAACTTGTAAACGGACGTACTATGCTCCCATTACGCTTCATTGCTGAGTATTTTGGTGCAGATGTATTCTTCAATAATACTTCGAAATCCATTAGTATCATGAAGTAGTATTCGCTAACAATAGCAGGTATACATGAAACCCTCTAACATGCACTACAATGTCTCATAAAGATTCGTTTCGAGGACGTTGAAAAGGCAATCGCTGAATAATTTATT
>NZ_CDRJTB010000146.1:0-2356 GCF_976954365.1 Paenibacillus sp. Marseille-Q9583 | reverse complement strand
GTGTTTTAAATTTTATTATTTAATTATAGGTGAAAAGACCTATTTAATGATAGTCGTAATTTGTCGATTAAAGATAAGGTATATTATCCTAGAGTGGAGTTGTTCAGATGGCGTTATATCGTAGGCTTTCTTTAACGGTTAAATTTGTTCTGGTAGTAAGTTTAGTTATCATTGTTATCTTTTTCTTTAGTCTAATCGCGAATCTGCTTAATCTGCGAAGTGTGAGCATATCGAACGGTGAACTAGAGGCGGAAGTTGCTGGGCGAAGTTATGCGGAAACGATTCAGAATAGTATGGTAGACATAGAGTCGGCAGCAAAGGTATTCACAGATGTACTGGTTGAATCAAGAGAACATCAAACTTTGAGTCGTGAAGAAGTTATTTCTACTATGAAATCTATGCTTGAGAATAGACCCGAGCTTTTTGCAATTAGTACATTGTGGGAACCCAATGCCTTCGATCAAAACGATCAGGCTAATATCAATAAGACGCCATATGATGATGGTACGGGGCGTTTTATTCCTTATGTTCTTAGAAATCAAGGTTCAATAACGGTTGAACCCTTAAAAAATTACGATGTAGAGGGTGAGGGTGATTATTACCTTTTACCTAAGAAAGAGAAAAAAACGATTTACATTGAACCCTATTCCTATGAGACTACTGGTGGGGCTATAGAGATGATTTCGGTTATGCTGCCTATTTTGGACAAATTGGGCACTTTTCTTGGGACGGTAGGATTTGATGTTTCGTTATCAAAGCTCCAAGAGGATGCTGATAAATATAAACCTATGGGTGGATACGTTTCTCTAGTCACGGGTAATGGTAAATATGCAGCTAATCCTAATGATCCAGAAAGTGTACTTAAAGATTTCGGTGATACGGAAGAGAAAGCTGCACTGTGGAGACAAGTGAAGAATGGGAAGTCGGTTCAGGGGTACACCAATAATTCCAAAGGAGAAGATGTACTTCGTATTTTTGTTCCGATTCCACTGCCAGAAAGCGATCAGGTATGGTATACGCAGGCTGCGATTCCTAAAGCTACAATCATGGCTGACTACGAACAAACGAAAACAGAATCATTTATCATCATGCTTGTTGGGATGCTGATTTTAGGAATAGTTATAGTCTTTCAATTATGGTTAATGGTGATCAAACCGCTTCGAGTATTATCTGAGAAATTGCAGCTTATGGCCCAAGGGGACTTAACACAAACCTTGCAGGTTCGAAATGATGATGAATTCGGTAAGATGTCTTCACATTTTAATCAGATGACATATAAGCTTCGAGAAATGTTTGGACTTGTGGCAGATTTATCGATGTCAGTGGGTGCTACTTCTGAAGAGTTGACAGCGAACGCGGAACAGACAGGGAAAGCTGCTGAACAGATTGCTGTGGCTATTGGACGAGTCGCCGAAGGAGCACAACTGCAGAATGGTTATGCAGGAGAATCTTCTCTGGCCATGAGCGATCTTAGCATTGGAGTACAACGTATCGCTGACTCTTCATCAGCGGTGTCTGCATCTGCAGATGAAGTAACCGATCAAACGAAGAGAGGCAGTGCACAGCTTCAAATGGCGGTGAGCCAGATGACAGAGCTTAAACAATCCGTGGACGAGACCAGTCTGGCGATTGAACGACTAGGTGAAAGATCTGTACAGATTAGTGGGATTATTGGTCTGATCTCGAATATTAGTAAACAGACTAATCTATTGGCATTAAACGCAGCAATTGAAGCATCCAGAGTGGGTGAACAAGGTCGCGGATTTGCTGTAGTAGCTTCGGAAATACGGATGTTGGCGGATCAAACGAAACAAGCTGCTGAACAAGTTACTGAATTAGTCGAACATGTGGTCCAAGATACTAATCAAGCCTCACAGGCTATGGCTGTTGGTAATGAGCAAGTACGTATAGGTGTGCAGGGTGTATCTGACAGTGATCTTTTGTTTACATCGATTCTTGCTGAAATGACACAGGTTACAGATCAGATTCAGGAGGTATCTGCAGCCGCACAGCAGATGACTGCTGGTACAGAGCAAATTTCAGCTAGTGTAAAAGTATTAGCTGAACTTGCATCAGAAGCGTCCGCGGATTCACAAAGCGTAGCAGCAGCCTCAGAGGAGCAGCTTGCTTCTATGGAAGAAATCTCAGCTTCGACGGAATCCCTCAGCTCAATGGTGCAAGATTTGCTGGACAAATTGTCTTATTTTAAAATTTAAACTGATGTGATATCGTGATTACAGGTGGGAAACCCTGTCCTTTTCTAAAGGATCAGGGTTCTTTCCATTTCTTACATAATCTAAAAGGTATCTACATGCCATCGGATGTGCTATAATCAATATATCGAAAGTAGTTACCT
>NZ_CDRJTB010000145.1:0-2490 GCF_976954365.1 Paenibacillus sp. Marseille-Q9583 | reverse complement strand
ATAGCTGTAGCAGGTGACACAATGGATTTTCTGCCGCCATGCAGTATCTGCAGACAAGTATTATCGGAATTCTGTTTGCCCGACATGCCTGTCTACTTAACCAATGAGAAAAAAGAAATCTTAGAGCTGAGTTTAAGGGATTTATTGCCTTACGCATTCAAAAATTTAGATATGTAAAAATAATACCTACCATAGTGGAATATCAAAACACGCGTACCTGTGTTAGACAAGTACGCGTATTTTTGTGTTTAAAAGCTTAGTCAGAACACAAAGTCCACAGACCAGACACACCCCGTGAATACGTTGTGACTTACCAAATCGCAATTCCAACCTTATCTTTTTCTTTGGCTATGTTAAATTCTAATGTTGATATTTGACCATAAGAAAACCGCCTTCGTTGAAAAGGCGGTTTATTGCTATCGTGTCCCGTTAGGTTAACCGCTTTTTGCTTACTATTGGGAACAACCCTAGATTTTATTTGAACAAGATTGAGGTATCACGAGAATCAAAAAAGTGCAAACGGACGTTGATGCTAACTAAATATTAGGACTCCAAATATAATAGTCAGTACCACAATAACTGTCAATGAGGCTACTTTTGCATAACGTATTGCCCCCTCAGATACTTCAGGTTCTTCTTTATACATCCATTGTTTCCCCCATAATAAACTATCCTCAGGACAAAAATAAGTCCATATTAATACTCCATACATAGGAATCATAAAAAAAAAAACAAAAAAATTCCAGCTATCTTTTCCACTACATCACGCTCCCTCTACCATACCCCAATAATGGATTGGACAATTCTTATGGCCTCCAATAAGTAGGATTTCGTCTTATTTAAATATACCATATATTGGAACCGTCCTGCCCGTTCAATGAAAAAGCGGGATACCGTAGCTCCTGCTCATCAATTTGTATTATTGAACTATCGTGTCTCGTTAGTTCAATCGTTGGATATGCCAAGGTTCTGTCCCCCATAGGGATTTTTTGAGGCGCAGCACCGCCACCAACGTACATGAAACTATTTTCCGAGACTTTCCATTCCAGCTCTTCATTGAAGTATTTAGAATCAAGTTCTAGCGAGTTTATTACTTCTGAAAAGAGCCTGATAACATCTTGGAAATTAAGATGATCACACTTTATATAAGTTTGGATATGAGAATATTCGGGCATGAGGACACACCTTTTGGGCTCAATTTTTAATCCTATTATACTCTTTTTCGTTTGGCTTGCCTTCGCGTTAATCTGCCCGTTAGTCATGCATGTAGCGCAAGCGCTGCACCACAGATGATGAAAATGGATTGACAAATCTGTCCATACTGCTACTATGGCTGGGAGAGGAAGGTCGATCAACTATGGTGCCTACGAGCCCATCCGTTAGTCTGACTCCAACGATCACGGTGCATCACAGATTGTCGCTCCCTATCGGGAAGCACTCATGGGAGATTAATCCTACTCTGATTGTTGCACCAGCCTCTTACCTAATTTAGCCGTAGAGAGGATACTTTAGAATGGAAATCGTAGTTGAACGTGCATGTGGTATGGATATTCATAAGGATAATGTCAGCAGAAAATAAAGTATTAGACGGGATGGCTTTATTCCACGCGGGTTTTCTAATTGTCATACCGTTAGACTCCATAAAATAAGTTATAGACTGAGCGTTGAAATTGAAACAGCGACAGCCAAGGACAAGAAAATAATGTCCTAGACTGTCGCTGTTTTATTGAACAAACGTGTCCCGTTAGCAGAACAGTTTATAAATCGAGAACCGGAACCGGTCCGTCCATCCAGTTCAGCTGGCTATCCATCATAAACTGAACCGACCAATGATGCTCTGCCTGATACCAGTTACTAAATTCCACAATACTCTCGTACAGATTCTCGACGGCTTCCGGCGTTCGTTCTTCCAGTACCCGATGGATGTCCGACAACAAATTCTCCGGCTTCTTTTCAACCCCTTCCAGAACCTTTAAGAACCACTTATAAGAAGGGAACAGCGTTTCGTTGTGTACCAAAATCAACCTACCTGCGAAAAAGGCATAGTGGGTCAAACAGTAGTCGATTAATAAACGATTGTTGCGTTTCAGTCCTTCGTAATAATACCATTTCCAGGTTTCGAATTGTGCATAGAACTTCTGCATGTTCTCTGCCTTTTTCTCCACCGGATATCGGGGAGCGTATTGGACCAACTGTTCCAACCCCTCGATATTGGAATAGGTGACGAACGCATCCTGGAATGCGAACTTAGCAGGATCGCTGCCGGATTCGGTCACTTGCTTGATGTAGGAAGCGGATACAACTTTCCCGTCCACGTAACCGCCTTCATAAGAACAGGATTCCGTTTCGAAATACCCAAGATTATGGATGGAACAAGCTTTCTTGTAATCCTCTTCAGAAAGGACGATCATAATGTCGATATCAGAGGTTTCGTTGGCAAAGCCATGCGCCACGGAACCTCCGATGATGATCCCTTGTACGTCGGGTCTG
>NZ_CDRJTB010000144.1:0-2811 GCF_976954365.1 Paenibacillus sp. Marseille-Q9583 | reverse complement strand
CTGAAAGATATAAAGAAATTAAAGAGTTTGAGATTATGTAGAATGAACTCAATTGATAGGGGATTAATAGGAACTATAAAAAATTTGAAGGAACTAAGTTTAGAAGAAATGGAGGTTGGCGACCTGCTTTATATTTCAAACCTTAGTAAGTTAATAAAACTAGAGCTCAAACAAGTGACTATACCACATTTATCATTCTTAAAAGGTTTAAAGTATCTAACGTTTTTTGAGACGGATAGCTGTGCAATAGATGAATCACATATAGAGGTTATAGGAGAATTGAAGAAATTAAAGCAATTCACTTATCCGGTTGGAGATTTAACAATACTCAAAAATTGTATGAGTCTAAAGCAGATTGGAGTAGATGCATCAAGACTTAAAGGGTTGGAGGAAATTTCAGACTGTAATATAGTCGATATAACTATATTTCATGCAACATCGAAGGAGAACGCAAAGTCCGTAGTCGCGGAGTTTAATAAATACTTTAAACTTCATTCATATGGATGGCAGGTAACATGGAAAGATTAATGAAACTTGCCTACATTGAGCTTTATCATATAATAGGGCGAAATTTTTATAAAAGAAAGGAGACTAGCCATATTGGTTAGTCTCCGTTGTTTATATTTTTTCGAAATGGAGAGTTTATGAAAAAGACTATTGTTTTTGTATTATCAATACTTATATTATTCTCAGGATTCGCAACACAATGTTATGCGTCGTTGTCAGATGCGCAATCTGCGGCAATACAGGCGTTGTTGGATGATGCCCGTCGTATATCAGGTGTGCCGGGAATGTCAATCTCGCTGTTCTGTTCTTTATCTTAGGATTACGCAGAAGGAAAACGAATGAGCGGCAGCCAATGACAAAAAAGCGAATAATCGTAACAGCTATTTTGCTGATTGCTACGATTGCCCTATGTATAATGTGCTGTGCATTAGATTGGCCAACGATACTTATTTGGCAAACATACAGTATTCTTACAGCTTTGATTTCGTCGGCATTATTAACAGCAAGTATTACATGGTTCGTATACACTCACCTTTATAACGCCTCGCTCCGAAAATAAGCATTTTGTTCGTTCGCTTTATTGGTAAAATGCGTATAGCGTATTTTGTTTGGTACAGCGGAAAGTAGAGTTACGAATAACACAGGAAGAATTAAACTATAAATAAGCATATATGCGGTAAAGCTGTGTGTTGATAGTGAGAGAGAATTGATTTAATGCCAGACACTTGACGAGGCGTTTTAGTACCTGCTATGATTTCTTGAATATCTTTCCTAGATCTGAGAAAGCAGGGCCAGCAACGCCCCAATTATTAACAAGGTACATGACATTGCCGCCTTGAAAGCTTCTTGAAGTAACCCCTTTCACATAAAAGGAACCTCCTTTATTTATCGACCCGTTGAATTACAGGCGATGCGGCGGATACATGAAGGATGTAATCTCAAATCTTATACATTAAAAGAGACAGTATTGAGGAGTATTCGTATGGAACATAAATTAACCTTAATTAATGTTTTTGCCGGCATAAATTCAGAGGAAGCAGTCTTTGAAGAGCTTCCTGCAGAATGCATAAGCGATAAAACATTCAAATTATGTGCATCTCCTGGGCTGGCTCTAGGGCTTGCGAAAGGAGATACAATAAAACTCCATCCCAATGGAGAGTTTGAATTAATAAAACATGGTGGAAATTTCTGCATTCAAATTTACAAAGAGGAGCTTGTTAAAGATAAGATAGAGACAGCTGAATCTATAGTCAAACGAGAGCTTTCCGGTTCTTTAGATGGATTTCATAATGGCTCGCTTGCCTTCACCGCGCCCATCAGGAATGGATTTCATGCCACCAATAAGGTTTTCAATGTAATTAGAGATTTATTAGAATCGGAGTACTATTACTCTAATATTTACGAATATCCATATAACTTTGACGATGAAGAGTTAGTTAGCTGGGCTAGAGATCTGGATTAATCGCTTCAAAATATCAGTTCTCCGGCATCATACACTATCTCTGGGCCACATTTTTCAATTGATCTCCAATCCTGAGTCAAAAAAATAACGCGTAATTATAATATACCCAAAAGCTCAAGAGTTGCAGGAGGCAGTTATGGTAGATGAAAGGCATCTTGTTTATTTCAAAGAACTCCTGGAAGGAAATGCTGTAATTTCTTTTAAGGCATACCTTTCAAATAATGAAGATTCTTTGCGCAAGCAATTTTCTCCGGCGAGATTTGCAAGACTGAAGTTCAAGTCAATTGATGAAATAATAAAGATTCTTGACGAAGAGAATGTATCCTACAGTATTAATAATCATGCCGTAAGAAACGAAAAATATTTAGCAACCTTTCATCTGGATGCCTTGAATGAACAAGGTAGGCTTAAGGAAGGATTCAAAGACACCTTATTCAAAGGAACTGTTCACAACTTTAAAACCAAGGGGGAAGAAGCAGTCTTAACCCTCTATAAATACATCGAATACCCTAAAAAAATCAATAACAAAAAAAATATAGAAAAACTCCAAGACATCGAATGTTTCGCCGAATTGGAATTATCCTTAGGGGATGAAAGTCTTGGCTTATTTTTACTAAAGGCTCTAGCCTCTATTGAGCGTCAGCTTTCCGAAGTAGATGATATTGTCCTTAAAGCTCAAGAAGCAGTCATGAAGCACCATTCATCGAAAAGAGATTAATAACTTCTTCATTGGAGAGATTTGCCCTTTCAATTACTGAAATGGCAGGCCGCGAACGATGAAGGAGGACAAGGATACCAGCCCAAATTCTAAACCAAAAACCAATATTGAAAAAAGGTGATGG
>NZ_CDRJTB010000143.1:0-2918 GCF_976954365.1 Paenibacillus sp. Marseille-Q9583 | reverse complement strand
CAGCCAGAGACGCATAACAAATTAGTTATGCGTCTTTATGTTTTGAGAGGAGGAGGAGTTAGTGCCAAACACTGTATATAAAACTCATGCAAATCGCCTTAAGGATGGAAGAGGACAAGGAAGAGGAGCAGACTATATTCCTTTCATTCAAGCAAATGATAATAAAGTGGCATCAGAGGGATGATTAACCCGTACTCCAGGTTGACATTCAAATCGAGTACATCATACGCTGTCCAAATATGAGTATCAATATCTGCTTGTTCAGGATTGGACAGACCAAGTTATAGATATCAGAGAACAATATCCCCTTCCAATCGAAGAAACACAACGAATAGCGAAGAAATTAAATATAATTCATGCGAATCTACATGGACAAGATGTAGTTCAGACTTCTGATTTTATGTTAACAGTTCCGAATGGTGAAAATGGAACAATGGAAGAAGCCAGAACTTTTAAACCAATTAATAAACTGACTAAAAGGACGCTTGAATTATCAAATCCGCCGGATTAAAAACAATATTCGCTTAATTTATATAAAAGAAGGAGTGCCGAAATCATGGTGTGTAAAGCGGGTTTCAGGTTTGAAAAAAGAAGTATCAGAGAGATATGAGGGATTAATTGAAGAGGAGATTCTAGCTATGATGGTAAATGAACATCACACTCCGCCTTTATGAGTCGAACGAGCTGAGACAAATCATAAAAACAACCTCGATGATGATAGGGAAGGACTCTTTTTAAAAACAGCATGGGATAAACCAAGCTGAATGGAAGAGATGCTCTGTAAAGGTTATGTTATGATTATATTATTATCAAACCTAAGGTGGGTGATTTGTAATGAGGGAACAGCTAAAGGGGCATTTTTGGCTACCGGAACATGAAGATAATCAAATTCACGGAATTTTCAGCATGGACGATCAAAGATTAATGCATCTAGATTTAAATGCTTCTTTCAACATGAAGGATGGTTATTACTGTGAGGTTATCCTTGGAATGACCTCAAAGGGACCAGTAACCCTAGTTGGATGTATAACTGCCGGCCAGTCTTATAATATATTTATGCATCAAACTGAGGCGTACAAAGTATCAGGAGCTCTTATAGGTTCACATTTTAGCTCCTTGGATGACATTGCTTTTGATAAATATGAAATTGGGCTTACCCACTTACAAAAATGGGTGAACATCTCTAACATATCTGAAATATATAATGAAGCGACAGAACGTAAGATCGAACTGATCTACCAAGCCCCAGATAATGTTTTGCTAGCATCCATTGGGAATTTGGAAATATCACTAGTCTTTTCTCTTAACGATTCAAGATCAAACGGACGTGTTTCATGGGAAGAAAGTTTATTTCTAAGTATTAAGAGCCTCGACCAGAGTAAGATTACTTATAATGATTTGCATTTTAAACATCTGTCAAAGCTTCGAAACTTCTTTACATTTGTAATAGGGGACTCTGTACTTCCCACTCAAATCATTGGTTATGATGAGAACATACTAGATGATATAGATGTGGCGAGGGTATTCGGAACCAAGATTTATTTTAGAAATCATTCCTTCACTGAAACTCCTGAAACTATTCATGCTGTTGAAATGCCCCTACCATTCAGCACAATAAGAAATAATACGAATGAATTGATTAACAGCTGGTTTGAAAAAAGTGAAACATTCGCTGCTATTTTCGACCTCTTTTTCGGAACCAAGTACAACTTTTTTCTCTTCCCAAAAAATAAATTTCTTAGTAATATGCAAGCGCTAGAGTCATATCACCGGATCGCTTTTGGCCCTGGAAATACGATCATGAGTAGCGACGAGTTCAACATTTTTAAGACAAAAATGTTTGAACTTATTGATCAAAACGTGGACGTAGACCATGCACAAGAGTTAAAAGATAAACTTAAACATTTAAACGATATGACCTTAAGAAAAAGATTAACTGAATTAGTGAGAATCGATAAGGTCAGATTAGATCGATTGTTTAAAGCGAATCAAAATTTTATCTATAAGTGTGTCGAAATCAGAAATAACATGACCCATTTGGATAATAGGGGAGAGGAAGAGGATATTACCCAAAATGATTGGCGTGAACTTATTAAAAGGACGTCTATAATCCTAGAATTGTGTTTTTTAAACGAGTTGGGTGCTTCAGAGGAGATAAAGGACTCCTACATAAATCACTATACAAGATAATTCTAAAAATTGTTATTGTGAGACTTATAAGCATACGGATTTTTAAGATGACAGCCACCAACGGATATAGAGAGACAACTTAGAGACGATCTGTTAACAGCGTAATCCATAGGCATCTGTTGCAGCACATAAAATCACGGATGGTAAACAATGCTTAAAGCTGGATTCTGAATGCTTATTCTGAATTTGCAGAATGGAATGTATACTTGTTTATAACCGGTTGATTATACGTATGAAAGAATGCTAGCATTGTTAAAAGATAAAGCTCTTCTTTGCATACTCCCGAATTAGAGCGAAAACTCTTCATGAATCCTAATGCAAGATGTCTTTTATCAATTGAAATAGAAAATGCAGTATCTCAAAACATATGCTTGGTGCAATTGTGAATGCTCCTGCATTGGGTAGATTAGGAATACTAAATCCATGGAATGTGCGACAATTAAGGGCATTTATCAGAGCCTTAAACTACCTTGGGTTCCTTAAATCGGTGGGCAAAAACAACTTTGATATGACCAATATATTTATTGTCACTAAAGAACAAATAGAGGGAATTCTTTTAGGTATTTCTGTTGTACAAAAAATCCCAGAAGGCTAAGCAAGTTGCAAATAAGTTTCAGTAACCAACTTTAATGTAAAATTCAGACACAAACTTTAATGGCACTCCGTATTTAATACTCTTATCCTAGATACCAACTATATTGTATATTTAGATAAGGGATAAAAACATA
>NZ_CDRJTB010000142.1:0-3587 GCF_976954365.1 Paenibacillus sp. Marseille-Q9583 | reverse complement strand
GTTAGAAAAACCTGCTTGAGAACGCATCTTGTGAATCTCAATCTAAATTTAAATAACTATTATACTCGATTGATAATACCTCTTAGATCGGACCCTTTCTCACCTCTATATGCCTTCTCCAACCTATAAAGATACCAATGATCCGATTATCCGATTATCTTTACTATTTAATGTGTAATTCGCTAAATGACAATGAGACACCAAGAGATACCATATAGATTAGCAAGTGATCCTTTGATAAAGGGGGGATTAACGGGGCCAGGTATATGAAGGTTTCGGGCACTAATTTTCTCTAAGTATTCAAGAAATACTTTGCTTCCTCCAGCGTTCGTACAGCATTAGGATACTTTATCTAAAGGTGTTTTTCACTTGGGTGATGTTTACGGATAAACACTAATCTACCAGAGATTTGGAGTCCTTATCATTTTTAGATCAGGTTTCTCGAAATTCAGGTTTAATGAATGAAGTACTGCGATTATCAATCGGGCGTCCAAGCGAGTAAGCCACGAAAATGTGCAACAAACAATTTAAGGAGGTAGTTATACATGTTGAAAAGAATGATTGCGGTTTTTTTTGCATTTCTTATCACCTTCATGGCCGTATCTTTCGTCCCAACTGAAAAAGTAAAGGCCGAAGAAGTTAATTCGGTAGTATCCAAAAATGGCCAATTGCGAGTATCTGGAAACCAATTAGTGAATCAGGCAGGAGAAGCGATCCAATTAAAGGGGATGAGTTCACACGGCTTGCAATGGTTTGGACAGTTTTCGAACTATGATAGTATGAAATGGTTAAGAGACAATTGGGGAATGACCGTGTTTCGTGCTGCGATGTATACACAAGATGGCGGATATATCAACGACCCTTCCCAAAAAAATAAAGTGAAACAAGCTGTACAAAATGCTATTGATCTTGGCATCTATGTAATCATCGACTGGCATGTGTTGGGTGAACAAGACCCGAACGTTTACAAACAACAAGCGAAGGGATTTTTTAGTGAAATGGCCTCCTTGTATAAGGATTATCCGAACGTGATTTATGAAATCTGCAATGAGCCCAATGGATCTGCCACTACATGGAACGATAAAATTAAGCCTTATGCAGAGGAAGTCATTCCGGTTATCCGTTCTATTGCTCCGGGTAGTATTATTATCGTTGGAACCGGAACATGGAGCCAGGATGTACACGATGCGGCGAATAATCCGCTCTATTACAGCAACATTATGTATACAACGCATTTCTACGCTGGTACTCATGGTCAATGGCTGAGAGATCGTATAGATTATGCGAGAAGCAAAGGTATAGCTGTATTCATCACGGAGTGGGGAACAAGCGATGCCTCTGGAGATGGCGGTCCATTCCTTGCCGAATCTAAGGTTTGGACGGACTTTATGCAAGATAGAAAAATAAGCTGGGCCAACTGGTCGTTATGCGACAAAACGGAAGTATCCGCTGCACTGATGCCAGGCGCAAGCCCGTATGGTGGATGGTCAGATGCGCAGTTAACTGCATCCGGTAAGTTTGTCAAAGATCAAATGTATGGATCCTCGCAACCGCCAAGCGATGGCATCATTTCAGGTAAAATCTACAAATTGGTTAACGTAGGCAGCGGTAAAGCATTGGATGTAAATGCCGCAGGTACTTCAGACGGTACAAATGTACAGATCTGGGACGATAACGGAACCGGTGCTCAGCAGTGGGTGATCACAGATGTTGGCGGCGGGCTGTACAAAGTCATTAACGTCAATAGTAATAAAGGTTTGGATGTAGCGGGTACAGCTAGTGGTTCGAATGTACAAATATGGAGTTATGGTGCCGGAGCCAATCAAAAGTGGAAAATTGTCAAGGTTGGGAGCGCTTATAAATTGATTGCCAGCCATAATGGTAAAGCTTTGGATGTAGCTTCCGCAGGCACTGAAAACGGTACGAATGTTCAAATTTGGGATGATAATGGCTCGAATGCGCAAAATTGGAATCTGTATCAATTAAACTAACTCTCAGTTATGAAAGAACTGATTAAAGTATTAAAAGGCGACTTGTCTGCGGATAAGTTGCTTTTTTTTTAGGAGGGTGATTAGAAAACGAAGTACCCCGGATCCAGCAAATATTAAAAAAACGGGATACTTCATTAGCTGTGTTCCCTTCAAATAATGTTCAGTCCGTTGTTTCTGTATTTTGTTTATCAGGAGAAATGCCGGGAGCTGTGATCTCTGGTTCGTCGCCCTGCAAAGCACCCACGATTTCTTCCAGCTTACCTGTTGCTCCCATATCGCCAGCCAGGTTTGAATCGGGTTCGGTTATGGGATCAACACCCGGGCCGCGTACGTCAAGCGGAGCTTTCTGGTCGTCCTTCATTTGATCATCTCCTTTCTATATAGTCTTTGTATTTATTTCCAATCCAAATCAAGAAAATATGATATAATGACGTCGTTATTGGAAGTTAATTTTAATATGAAAATAGGATGGACAATATGAGGGGATATATTCATAACGTCGATAAAAAACGATTGCTTATTATGATTATCGGCAATGTATTTCTGGGCATGGGAATCAGTATTTTTAAGTTGTCCGGCATGGGGAATGATCCCTTCAGCGGCATGGTAATGGCACTTGCAGATTGCATAGGTATGACATATGCGAATTTTCTGATCTTATTGAACCTGATATTGTTTGTAATCGAATACATAACAGGACGAAAGTTTATTGGAGCCGGGACTTTCGTAAACGCAATTCTTTTAGGATATATTGCTACCTTCTTTCATAGTAATTGGCTATCTCTGTTCGGTGAACCTCAGTTGTTATGGCAGCGAGTGGTTATCGTAGCAATTGGTGTGGTGGTATGCAGTTTTGGGGTATCCTTGTATCAGACATCGAAGGTAGGAGTAGCTCCTTACGACAGCTTGTCCCTGATTATGAGAGAGAAGTTCCCTAAAATATCTTATTTTTGGCACCGGATGTTTACGGATGCTCTTAGTGCTTTGATTTGTTTCCTGGCAGGAGGCATTGTAGGCTTAGGAACTTTAGTGTCAGCACTTGGTCTGGGACCCATCATTCATTTTTTTGATGTGAATTTTACGGAGAAGCTTCTGGCAAAAAGGCGTACCAATTAAAAAGTTTATGAATGGAGTAAAGGCGGGGCAGATCAATCTGCCCCGCCTTTACTGTAATTTGAAGGTCCATTCCTAATGAGTGGATGAACTTTTCATTTCATTATTTTTATGGATATCTTCAGTACCACTATCCAAAGCGGTCTTGTAGTAGAAGCATTTATGTTCTATGACTTCCATCGTTTTTTTTAATTCTTCCATCTGTGCTTCTACGCAAGCTTTCCGCTCAAGGAACATGTCATATCTTTGCTGTAAGGTGGAATCCCCCTCTGAGCACCACTCAATGAAATGTTTTATTTCTTTAATTGGCATCCCGGAAGACTTCAGGCATTCAATTACCTTTAAAGCGTCCATATCGGATTGTTTGAATATACGTTTACCACCGGAGGTTCTTTCTATAGAAGGAAAAAGACCTTCCTTGTCATAGTAACGCAGGGTATGTGGCGTCATGTTAAAGGACTCTGCAACTTCACTTATGGAATA
>NZ_CDRJTB010000141.1:0-3833 GCF_976954365.1 Paenibacillus sp. Marseille-Q9583 | reverse complement strand
TCTTTTTGAAAAGTCTTCAAGCAGGTTCTCCGCAACATATGGATCAATATAGAAGATGGATCTTTCAAAGGGACAAGCGGTAGAGACCTCAGAATAGATCCGGTGCAGCTGATAGGGCTGGAAAAAGAATAACATCCCCCTGCGGATATCGTACATCTGCTGATTGACAACAACATTTCCCTGACCGCCATGCACGAACATGATTTCACAGCATTGATGCCAGTGATAATAACCTTTGTAATAGTCGTCTGTATATATTTTGTAATCCCACACTAAGGTCTGATGTTCTTCAAAAACAACGGGTTCGAATAGCTGCTTCATAAGCCCTCCAAGATGACAAAATACAAACATTTTCTTATGTTCCATTATAACTTTAAGGGTGATGAAAGCGATACAATAAAAATGAACTGAGTGATGCTATCGGGAGACAGGTCGCCATGTTAGATTACATAAACAGTAGCCCAGAATCCAGAATTCAAAATCTAAAACTGAACTCGACAAAAAAACTGCAAAAGTATAGTTTTTATCAGTTAATTAGGTGTTGGTTAGGGATAATGCTGCAAATATACAGGAATATGACTCTAAATTAACCTTGGTTATCTTAAAATTAGTGAAAAACTGTATGTATGCAGGAAAACTCCTCCGTAGATGAATAAAGGACCTAAAAGATGTAAAATTGCAGGATTTCTACAAGCGGTTCATCGCGTTGGGCTGGAGTTCATACTTTACAACATGTTTTCCTTCTGGTCCGGTTACAGGTGAGAGCACCCCTTTGGTGCAGAGGGAATGCAGCATTCGAACGGCTGATCGATGATTGATATTTAAATGAATCTCTACATCAATTGGGCGTAATGGGCGAGCAAGCGTATAGGCAAGTCGGATGATTTCCCGTTCCGCCACACTCTCCAGACTAACTGGAGAAGATTCTGACTGATATCGGCTAAGCAGCATTCGCAACAGTGTCATGCAAATCTCGGGACGACTAGCGACGTCGTCGTATGCAAATGAAATAACTTGAAATCCCATTGCAGATAAGAAGGTTTCTCTGTTCAGTTCATTACAGTATTTATTTCTATCCATATCTCGAACATGTGGACCAAAACCTTTGATTTCGATGACTAGCTTCACATACCGTGTGATGTATGCAAAGTCACAGAAATAGGATTGACCCCGCCAATCGAGCACTTCGAATTCTGGATGTAGACCGTCAAAATTCAATCGTAGAGACCACCAAACGTTGCGGCAAAATAGCTTCTCCGCTTCCCGGTGTCCACGTTCCAAGCGACCTTTGCGTTCCCCTGATCTTTTTTGTAAATGGTATTGAATAAATGAAGCATGCGCCGTTTCGAAGTTCATCTTTAATCATTCCCCCTTAATCAACGAAAAAACGTCCCGATCCATTCAAAAAGGAATGAATCGGGACGTTCTTCGTCTCGTACACTTAATTATAGTTAAGATTCTATTAGTTGACCAGACGAATAGGACTTTAAAACTTCATAAATCAGTAGCTTAATTTCCGCATTCTTTTGTTGATTACTGAGAAGGGGATTTGAGTGGCTTTAATATGAAAATGATGATGGAATGTACATCTTTTAATTAATATGTGATACAATTAAATTGTGCACAAATTAAACTAAGGGGAGTTAATCAAATGATCCTAGCAGGTGATATCATGGTCGGTCTCGTTGCGTTAATACATATTTATATTGTCTATCTGGAAATGTTCGCTTGGTCAAAGCCCAAAGGGCTTCGAGTTTTTGGAATGACACAGGAAGTTGCGGATGCTTCTAAAACTCTAGCAGCGAATCAAGGGTTGTATAATGGATTTTTAGCTGCTGGTTTAATTTGGGGACTGGTTCATCCGAATGTGAATTTCGGCCACCAAGTTGTAATCTTTTTCCTTTGCACTGTTATAGTGGCGGCAATTTATGGTGCACTGACGGTGAAAAAATCTATTTTGTTCATGCAAGGACTTCCAGCTTTTATCGCTTTAATACTAGTAGTTTGGAGTTAAGATAACCTAAAAGTTAGCGAATTTAGAATTTAGGGTTTTACCTCGCGTGTAGGTGTGGTGAAGCCTTTTTTTTGCGTGAGATAAAATGTAGTAATCAGTAATTATACGGTTCGTTTTATTTTCCTGTGACTTACGCAGAAACGGCAACTAACTATTTGCGAGCAATACCCTTAAAAAAGTAAATCCAAAATAAAAAAGAGCTGTTTCCAGGCAGGTAATCACCTGTCAAGGAAACAGCCCTTTTTATGTCTGATGTCTTCACGAGGGGAAGAGCTGCTTATTGAATAGAGGCAGCATAAATCGCTTCTACAGACTTGGAGAGGAGCGCGTTAAACTCTTCGTCTGACTGCCCGGCATTTAGTCCTTGCGATAAAGCACGTGAGAAGCTGGCGATTAATCCTTGATTATGAGCAAGCTTATCGTTGGCCTCAACTTGAGTGTAACCCCCGGACAAAGCGACAATTCTTAATACGTGAGGATCGTCCATTAACTCACGGTAGAAGTTATTCTCCGTGGGTATGGAGAGCTTAAGCATGACCTTTACGTCTTTGCCCAGCTTAGACAATTGAACTGAAAGTTCTTCTTGTAACAGCTTTTCTGACGCTCTTTTATCAGCAGAATGGATATCAACCTCAGGCTCGATAATCGGAACCAGTCCCGCTTCTAAAATTTGCTTGCCAACTTCAAACTGCTGTTCAACCACTTTATTGATGCCGGAAGGATTGGCTTCTTTAATCACCGAGCGCATTTTCGTCCCAAAGATATTCCGTTCGTTGGCACGCTTCAGAAGATCACTTAAGCCGGGAATTGGCTTCATGAGCTGTACCCCGTTTTCTGGCTCCGCAAGTCCTTTATCGATTTTCAGAAAAGGCACAATGCCTTTTTCCTCCCACAGATAATCAGCAGTATATTTTCCGTCGATGAGACGGTCCATTGTGTTCTCAAATAAGATTGCACCCAATATATACTTCGAATCAAATGCAGGGCTCTTGATAATGCGCGTTCGCATCTCGTGAACCATTGCATACATTTGATCTTCATTGGAGTAGCTGTCCTCTTTAATGCCATATTGCAGCAGCGCTTTAGGTGTACTTCCACCACTTTGGTCCAAGGCAGCTATAAATCCTTGTCCCGTCTGAATTCGATCCCATTGCTTCATATTCATGAAAAAATCTCCTTCCTTTCGTAAACTGAATGGAAATTCATGCGTTCTTTAATTATAAAACTTAAAATACTGGCCTTAAACAAGAGGCTGGGTGAACAAGGAGGTAACCGTCCAAGATGAGTTGGTAGTAAGGAAAGAATTAAGGACTTCTGAGTTCGATTCAACCAAGGAGATCAGCGTGAGTTGACGTAAAGGACTGCATTGCAGCTATTTGGTTTTGTTGGCGCATTTTTGAGAGAAATCGGACTGTATAGTCTCTTATCATCTCTCCGAAGCGTACTCTGATAATCTTCCTCGAAGATGACCTTTTTTATGCTTAAAAATCTTAGTTGAGATTAAAAGTAAGATCGATTTGTAATATTTTATGGACGTCGTCCATTTCAAAATGATCAATTACTTGAAGTTAGTTTGAAGATACGAGGGAGAACGAGTAAAGGTGGCGACTGGAAATTTTATTTTTGTTACAAAGTGGCTGTTGTGATGATTCTTAAATCGGAGTGTATAGATTCAGGTTCGCTAAAGGCCCGCTGGGATTGAGATTATCCTTTGATTAACGAGAATACCCGAGTAATTTAATACGAATAATCCAATAAGATTTTCTTTGTGACATTAATCATAATTACCAATTGTTAGCTTTGTGAAAATAATAACTTT
>NZ_CDRJTB010000140.1:0-3854 GCF_976954365.1 Paenibacillus sp. Marseille-Q9583 | reverse complement strand
TTCATTCCCTTTGATCACAGGTGTAGAGTAACTAATGCGTAACTTATACGCTTTTAGATCATTATTATTTAATTCCACGATCAGCTTCTTCAAAGACGAAGTACTCATAAACATGGATTCAGAAAGCTCCTCCACAGACATTCGACCAGCATTCGTAAACAATAAATGCATCAGCCGATAAAAAATGGTTTGTCTGAACATAGAAGAAATCACTTCACTTATCGTACTTTGCCGATCACGTAGAAGAACGATTCCCTTACCTCTAGAAACTTCAATGGTTACAGTAGAGGGTAGTTGCTTACTGATTTCCTCCACCATCTTCCGTATTGTCTTATCTGAGATTCCTAAACTTTTTTCCACTTCGGCTAAGGTAAACCATCTTTGTTCTGTATCAAGCAGCGTTAATAGTTGGCTAGCTAAATTAAATCCCTTATCCATTGTTATCCACCCTATTTCAATTTCATTTTAATTTTTATAGTATAAACAAATTCACATCTATAACCATATTATTTTTCAATAAAAAAACTCGGGTTTCATTTACCCGAGTTTCACATCACTTTATATTTGTGCTTTTTCTTCAATAGGGCTAATTGCTTTCAGCTGCATCGTTATGACGGCTGCAATAACGGCTTTGATGATGTCTCCCGGAAGAAAGGCTAACGCTCCGACAAGACCAGCCCAGATCGACGTATTGGTTATTAATGCCATGGTGGGGGCACCAATCAGACTCACTAGTAATACACCAAAGATTATGTTGATCGCTATCAGCTTCCAAGTTCGGACCTTCGGCCAGATTTTTTCAGAATACCAGCCGATAAGGCCGGCCGCGATCGGGAAGCTAAATATGTATCCTGCAGAAGGACCAATGAGCACTGCGATTCCACCGCGGCCACCAGTCAGTACAGGCAGCCCAATGGCTACCAGAATGATGAAAATGACTAGACTGAGGGCGCCCATCCGTTTCCCCAGAAAACATCCAGCTAACATTACGCCAAGCGTCTGGGCAGTGATCGGAACGGGCATGAAACCGAGGGGTATGGGTGGAATCATGCCTAGCACCGCGATAAGTGCTGCGAATAATGCAGCATAAATAAGTTCTTTTGTCTTCAAAAAATTGACCTCCATTGGAAATAAATAATTGTATTCTGGTTAGTAAATACGTCCAGTAAGCTGAATTATAATGGAGATATTCATGATTGTAAACCAAAACTTTATTTAAAGTTCACAATAGAATAGAATACTAAACTTGAGTTTTTCCAATTGTTATATAGAATTAGAGTATTCAGTCGCAATTATTGGCTGTTAATATATTCGATGGATTTTGGTCGGAGAGTTATACTTTTGGAGGTTAAGTTCATGACAGTAAAAGAACATATTCTTGTCTTGCTCGACAGTAATAAGGGTGAATACTTTTCCGGCGAGGAAATAGCCGTTCAGTTATCCGTGACGCGCAGCGCGGTCTGGAAAGCCATAAAATCGTTACAGACAGACGGATATTCCATACAAGCTGTAACTAATAAAGGATATTCCATGTCACCTCAAACAGATATCCTATCTGCAAGTGCAATTTCAAAATATTTGGATACCCAGGGGCAAAAGTTACGTGTAGAAGTCTTTAAGACATTATCTTCAACGAATGAAGCCGTAAAAAGCCTCGCCTCAAATGGAGAAGCTGAGGGTAAGGTGATCCTTTCCGAAGAACAGACCGCTGGACGCGGGAGAATGGGCCGAAAATTCTTTTCTCCACCGGGAACGGGTATCTATATGAGTATCCTGCTGCGTCCCAAGCTGTCAGCAACAGATTCCGCTCTTCTGACCACTTGCGCTGCTGTTGCAGTTGCCCTTTCCATCGAGAGCGTATCGGGTAAAGAAACGCAGATTAAATGGGTGAATGATGTTTTTATGGAGGGAAAAAAGGTATGCGGGATCCTTACCGAAGCATCCGTGTCACTGGAAAACGGCTGGCTTGATTATGCAACTCTTGGCATTGGTATAAATGTAGCACTTCCGTCCGACGGCTTTCCTAACGAGCTTACCGAGATTGCAACAACTGTAATTTCTGAAAACAATTCTTATGGTGATCTCCGCAACCGACTGGTAGCAGAAGTACTGAACAATTTCATGGGATATTATGAGCAATTAACGGAAAGATTGTTTCTTTCCGAATATAGAAAACGGTTAATTTCACTTGGCAAACCCGTAACAGTGATAAAGAATAATGAACAGCTTAAGGCAACAGCCATTGATATTGATAACGATTGCCATCTGAAAGTCAGATATGAAAATGGTGACGAGGAATATCTTTCAAATGGAGAAGTCAGTATTAAAATTTAGCTATTGTTCTTTTGCGTATATGTTATTCGTGGTGATCGTCAAAATTAAAGCGGCTAAGTGCTGACTCATGGCTGGTTGCGTCATCATGCGGGTTTTTGCGGCTTCAGAAATCAATTGATACTTATATATTGTGCAAAAGCTTCTATACCATTAAAAATCAACCATACTCTAGGCTCCACCTTTATACTGTAAAATTTATATTAGAAGATGAACTTAATATATCAACTTAAGACTCTGTATTCTACTGTGCTAAAGCATTTAAATCCGGCTGCATCTTGTTCCGCAGAACATACAGCATTATGGCACCAACAAGGAACGCAACGGCATCCGAAATGACGAGCGACCAGACCACACCATGGAAACCATTCATTCGATTGGCTATATACAACACAGGAATCAGAGTAACTCCTTGAATAATTGACATTATAAATGCAGCAGTTCCTTGCGCTGTAGCTTGGAAGATCCCGGTAAACAACGAAGTCATTCCTGTAATGAACAAGGATAAGAATGTCACATGCAGAATGTAGCTGCCCATTTCAATTAATTGCGGGTCATTCGTAAATAAGCCAATTAAGTGGTCGGAAATCAGATAGACGATAACGCCGAACACGACAGCTAAAGCTATTATCACTTTGATTGTGAATCCGATGGTATGCTTCATGCGTAATTTATTCGCTGTAAAAGAGAAGGCAGTGAGCGGCACGACACCTTCGCATAAACCCATCAGAATACACTCAGGTAAATGCAATAAACGTGATGAAATTCCGAACCCCGCTAAGAATTGGCTTTTATAACTCAAATGGTAGGCATAGAATACACTCGCCACCAAGTTAGAGATGACTGTAGCAGACGCAATGCCGATCACGTCCCAATGGAAGACGAAGATAACTAGCGCATCGAGAATAATACTCACGACAACACTTAGAATCATCCCGATCATCGATGTGATTGCTGAACCTTCTGAGCGCACGATATTCTCCAATGTGAAGCATAATACAACGAATGGTGAGCCAATAAGCATAATCGTTACGTAGTCCTTTGTAAATCCGAAGGAGTCAGGCGTTGCTCCCAGGCCATGAACAATTGGATTAATCAACGGGAGACCAACAGCCATCACGATAAGACCGATAACTAAACTGCTGTAAAAAGCGAATGAAGATACATGCTTTACATCATCATATTTTTTCTCCCCTAGCAAGCGGGAGATGAATGTACCACTGCCCATGCCAATCAAGTTTCCTAGCGCCATAATGATCGCGAATAATGGTAAGGTTAGTGCAAGTGCGGTTAACATAGCCGTATTGCCCAGTGTGCCAAGGAAATAGGCATTCAAGATGGAATATATGACACTCATTGACATGCCTAACATCATCGGTATACCGAAGTGAGCTACGGCGTCTACTACAATAAACTCCCCTGTTCTATTACAAATCAATAAGTACAATATTCTCTTCACTTATCCAAAGCAACCTTATATTGATAGCAAACAAAGATTAATTGTTCCCCTTTTGCTAATCAGA
>NZ_CDRJTB010000139.1:0-4021 GCF_976954365.1 Paenibacillus sp. Marseille-Q9583 | reverse complement strand
TATTGGAGAAGCTTTGCTTGGGTATTTGCTTGGTATAGGAGCAGCCTTAGTTGTAGCATACGAAACTATTAGTGTGATTAACGAAGTAAGAGATATCTTAAAGAAAGATCAAAGATACCATCACTACACTGCTCGAATTTTAGGAGGAAATCTTTATGTAGGGAAATGCAATAGACTTGTCAGCAGCGGCTGCAAGGATAATGAATCCTATATTTACCGAAAACACCAAAAATGTCTGGTCTACAAACTCAGCATTAGCAGAGGCGGTTGCGAGAGTGGCTGGTGAAGGGAAGACACCTAAAGGTCCAGAGGTAACTTGCGGTCAGCTTCCAGGTAATTTTTACTACGCCCATTATCATACGAATGATAGAACTGGAGGACATTCTTTCTTTTAAGGAGATATAATGCTAAAACAATTAGATAAAAATTTCAAAGCATCTGGTCTACCATCAAATTACACTTTAGACCAAGCAGGACAGTTACTTCAAGAAAATTACAATGCAATAGAACTAAGTAAAGAAGATTTTAAAAATCTACAAAAAGATCCAGATGCTAAGTACGATCACATTGCTAAGTGCTATAAAATAGTGGACACAAAATTACTTTATTCAATTTTTACTCAGGATGAGAAACAGGATTTATCTGAAATGATCTTATATCTTAATAGTTTGGTTAACGATAATAGAGGATCTTCAGAAAATTCTGAAAATGAACTTATGTGGAAAGATATAAAAGAAGGAAGACGAATCAATATTGTACTAGAAAGTGTAGATAACAACTCTATATCTTCATTTACTATGCAAGGTTTGTCTCAAAAAATTCTGAATGATCTAATTATATTAAAGGGTATTCCAAATGAATATTGTGTACTCGGCAATCCTCATTATGAATATTACCTGAATGTATTGCATAATGCAGGAAAAATATAATGAATATTTCACTGAACTTAATTTCATTACTAAATTTATTTTTCAAAAAAATCCCCCGTCGACCACTTAAGGTTGACGGGGTGTTTGTTATACATCCTTATGCCAAGACTTTCCTGAACTCAAATTCATTTCTCATGAAATAAACATCTGCAACCTTAACGTTAACTGGACTCCATTTCTGGAATGGCCCCTCACAATCAATTGTACAGCCAGACAGATCACCGCGACGTTCAAGTATATCTACTTGTGACTGTGACAAAATAGCCGTTAGAAATTCTGAATCTGTCTTCAAGACTTTGTATACATTACTCAATATAATCACTCCTAAAAAGATAAGGTACAAAGCGCTAATCCTAATACAATAACTCCTACGATCATCACAACAACACCTTTTCTGTTTTTTAAATAGTTATATCCACCAATAGATATGAGGGCTCCACACATCATTACAACCATCAAAGATTGTCGTTCCTCATTCGCAACATTATAATTATTGAACAATAATGAAATACCTAGAAGAATAGTTGCCGCACAAAAATGGATACCAAATTCTTTGAATATTTTCTTCATAACAGTACTCCTATGTATTAAAATACCTGGTTTCATTTTCTCTGCTTTATGTATTTCTTAATCAAATAAAACAATACAAATCCTAACAACACCAAGCCAAGTATGGTGATCCATAGAATCGTTGGATTCCCTACGAAAAAGTATGTATTTCTGTATTGAAAATCTTCATGGTTCATCAGTATAAAAGCTCCTTGTTCTACGAACTATCTATTTTTTCGCAACCCATCGTTTTTCAACTTTGAAGCCCTTCTTAATTACTTTATTATCCATTGACTCCAGTATAATCCTAGGCTCTGACTCAAGGATATCCTTTGCTTTATCAATCTGCCCTGACTTGAAAAAGTTTATAATTTCTATAAGGTCACTTCTACTATGTAATCTTACGGCGTTATAACTAGCAAGTTCTTCACACGCTGAGGTATATTGATTTGAAGATATTACCATGGACTTTTTTGCCCTGTAATATCTCATGGAACTATAGATCTCTTGAACAGCTCCTAACCCTACTGGATAAGAATAACACTTTGCCTGAACGACATTTCGAACCCCCTCCCCGTCTGTAAACACTAAGTCAGATCCAAAATTTCTGCCTCCTCTCGTTTTATATGCATCACTATAACCCATGGCCAATAATAATCGATACAGATATTCTACAAAGCCAGTTCCGTCTTTCATTCGGTCTATGTCCTGGATCGTAATCTTAAGTGGATCAATTACTATACTTTGGGGAGGGGAACTCTTCTTTCTAGATAAAACTTTGAATACAAAAACAGCAGCAATGATAGCAAGAATAACCAACAAAATTATCATTTTTGTCAACCAGCAACCCCCATTAATATAAGAACCTCGCCAATGCCGGCGAGGTTCTTCCAAATTGCAATGCCATTACTCTCAAACCTTATAACCTTAATATAAATTATTTGGAACATTATGTATATATGACTAGTAAGAAAAAGTCCTAGACTACTGTTGGTTTTTGGACTCACGTTTCCCGTTAGCGTAAGCCCTTGCTAGTCCTGAATATCATTAACTAAAGAATACTTGTGTTCTTCTTCCTACTTCAATTCGTTCAGTAAATTTTCCTCCTGTATATTCTTCTATTGCCTTTTTCCAAAAGAGTTGAGCGGGCTTATTGTTATCTATTTGGTAAACTTCCCATTTTCCCTGGTGCATATGAAATATATCTTTAGCAACCAATCTCCCTAATCCCAGCCTACGATACTTCTTCGCAATAAAAAATTCAGCAATAGAAAAATATGCGTCATCTTCTTCCCGATTTTTTAATTTAACTAAGACAAATCCAATAAATTTCCCATTGAGACTGATTAAATATGGATAATTGGGGTCTTTAGACCAATATTCATCAATTGGATAATCACCATATTTACCGTTTGCCTCAAACTGCAACTCCATAAATTCTGAGAAATCATAAATATAGAATTGTAACAGGTTGCTGAGTATTTCTTTATGTTCCAAGGTTGCTATTTTGATTTCATAGTCCATGTTTGATACCATCCCTCTGTAGATTCAACTATCGTTTCCCGTTAGTTAAGTCCCAAACAAACCATGTTGCGATAAATTACTTTATAGTGTCGTGCTCATAGATTTTGGTGGGTCGTCCCCATTCGAAATTATCCAAACCGATTTCTCTGAATCCATATTTCTCATAGTAACGAATATGGTCAGTCGTTATATAAACCTTCGTATATCCCAATTGCCCCACCATTTTTCTGGCATGCTCCAACAATACTGAACCTAAACCTTGCCCTCGCTCATTCTCGTCAATGAACAAAGGAGCAATCCATGGCGATAAATCTTTTCGAATGATATATTCCTGCTCAATCAATTGATAAAATCCAATTATTTTGTCGTTTTTTAATAGCAGAAATGTTAATGGCAAACCATCTTCAGCCGATAAACTTTCGTCAATTTTAGGGAGTACCACCTTCTGTACGTTTGGCCATTTTTCTTTAACATATTCAGCAAACTCTATATGACGCTCTGGACACTCTATTATAGATTTAATAGCTTGCATTAAGTCACTCCTTCATAAATACGGTTCTTGATGAGTATCACCTTCAAAAAAAGGTGCTTTCAGATTACACCTTAAGTTAACTGCGGGAAACGGAAAGTTTATTTTAAGTTAAACTTTACTGCCTGTTAGCTTGATGAGGCGCCCGCCATTCTAATACTTTATTTTTACAGAACTGTTTCGATAGATGATGCACAGCACGAAGACACAAGTTACTAAACGAAAAAACACCCCATCAACCTTTGGTCAAGGCCCCATTTTATAGACATTGAAAAAAAGACCCTAGGCAATAAGCTGTTTCCGATATTTTACCGGAGGCAGCTTATTTAGCTTTCGTTGTGGCCGATGTTGGTTATAAAATTGAATGTAATCTTCAATTTTCCTTTGTGCCTCATCCATATTTCGGATATCATAAGGATAGAGTCCTTCCGTTTTGAGATGCGAGAAGAAGCTCTCCATAGAGGCGTTGTCATAACAATTGCCTCGGCGA
>NZ_CDRJTB010000138.1:0-4109 GCF_976954365.1 Paenibacillus sp. Marseille-Q9583 | reverse complement strand
TTACAATTGAATGTAAAGATATCCTGTTACGAGAGTTTAGGGTGGAGGATTTAGACGAGTTTCACGCACTTACCACGCAGCCTGAAATCATAGAATTTCTGCCCGACTGGAATGTCCCTAAAGAACAACGGCTAGATTGGTTAATAAACTATGAAATAAAAGAAAACCAACAGTTTCTACAAGCGGTCTCAGCGGATGGAAATATCGGGGAGCTTCGTCTTCGTTTAGGCATTATTTTAAAAGAGACAAATGAGTTTATCGGTTGGTGCTGTACAGGAATGAAGGATGAATTACCCGCTCCGAACAGAGAAATCATGTATGCCATATCCAAGGATCATCGCGGCAAAGGGTATACCACACAAGCTGCCAAGGGGTTAATTAAGTATTTGTTTGAGCACACTTCTACCGATGTATTAAACGCTATTGCTTTGGTACACAATACGCCCTCAAATAGAGTCATACAAAAATGTGACTTCGACTTAATGAATGAAATTACGATTGAAAATGAAAGTTATAATTATTACCAGCTTTCTAAGCGGTAATGGCAATAGAAGGCATAATGAATGCAAGCACACTTTTGATAGATTACAACACAAGCAAAAAACCTCTGCAGGGAAATGGAGATACGATCCATTTTCTAAACAGAGGTTTTTTTGAGCTGATTCATGATTGCTGCTTCATACGAAGCATTTGCGCTAGAAGCTGTTCCACATCTTTTTCCGGGAATGCCTTCATTAGCGTGTCTTTAAAGGTTTCTTGTGCACGGATGAGCTTGGCCTCACCAATGGAGGTTAGGGAGGTATAAATACTTCTGCGATCACTGTCGCATGCTTTTCTCTCTAAGGCTCCGCAGCCCTTGGCTTCAAACCGGCTAACTAGACGTGAAACGGCACTTTGGCTTAAACCAACCATGGATTCAAGTTTCTGCAATTTCAGTTTTTTCTCTGGGGCTTCCGACAAGAATAATAACAAGTAGAACTCTTTTAAAGATAACCCATGATTCGCTTGCAAATTAACTTCTAATTCATTCGTCACATTCATTTGTATATGCGTTAACGTCAACCAATTCGCGATAAGGTCATTGTTAAGAATTTTGTCCATCTATCTATTCATCTCCTGAGCGTATGACTATTCATGAATTTTTTCTTCTATATAATAGTACTACACTCCACATCCATTGTGCCAAGCTTAATCCAAAAAAGAGAAAAGACCGTTTCTTCAAGAAGTCGGTCTTTTCAAATCATTCCATTTAATTTCGTTATTCCTTAGCCTTTAATTCTAGGAAATCCAAAGGCATACTGCCGAGGAATACCAGGGTCTTGCTGAAGCTCAACCCCAGCCTCCAGCGTCCAATATGGATTTCTCAGCATCCCCCGACCCACTGCAACAAGATCTGCTTCCTCATTCCCAATGACTGCATTAGCAAGAGCAGGTTCATCCAATCTGCCTACAGCAATCACCGGTACATTCAAACCATATTTGATCTCTCTTGCCAAAGGAACTTGATACGCCGCATGTGTTCCTGGCTTGCCAGCAGCCGCGATAGGACCTTCACCACCTGCACTGATATGGAAAATATCTGCGCCAGCTTCTTTATAAGCTTTACTAAATGCCAAGCTTTCTTTAATGCCGTATCCGCCCTCTACATATTCTTGAGCTGAGATACGCATGATCAATGGCATTCCTTCAGGCATTTCACTTTTTGCTGCACGAATGATTTCAGTACCAAACAAGGTCAAATCTTGGCCATATTCATCTGTTCTTTGATTCGTTAGTGGTGAATGGAACTGATGAATAAGGTAACCGTGCGCACCATGAAGCTCGATAACATCAAACCCCGCTTGAATCGCACGCTTCACACTGAGCCGAAATTTTTCAACCATACCCTTCACTTCTTCAGTCGTTAGGGCACGTGGTGTTTTGGAGTCAGCATCAAATGGAACGGCAGAAGAGGATACAGGAACTGCTGCATCTTCTGCCTTACGCCCAGCATGAGCAATTTGAATACCTACTTTTGCCCCATAAGCATGACAAGCATCAACAATTCTAGCCAATGCAGGTATTTGCTCATCGGACCAAATGCCAAGGTCAAAATCAGTAATTCGGCCATCAGGCTCTACATCGGTCATTTCAATAATAATTAATCCTGTTCCTCCAATGGCGCGGCTTACGTAATGATTATAATGCCAATCGGTAGCAATTCCGTCCTTGTTAGTCACTGAATACTGACACATTGGAGGCATGACCACGCGATTCTTCAATTTCAAATCCTTCATTTCATAAGGGGTAAACAAGTTCTTCATGATATCTCTCCTCTTTATAAAAAACTAAATGTATTATGAACATTAAAAACATGTTTTAGCAGAAATTAATAAATGTATGCTCATGCATGTATATTATTATAGAATATCTATGGTGTCAACCATGAATGTCTCCTGCGGTTTAATAACTCCACGTATTGTTGAAATCTTTGTCGCACGGTAATATATGGGTATCTATTTTCTTAGAAAGGATGAACTCACAAGTGGACAAAAAGCTTTTACAATCACATAGTATCTTTCCTACCCTGAATATTGAGCGCACCGCTGCTTATTACAATCAGTACTTAGGCTTTCAAGTTGTGCCCTATTTAGATACGGAAGAACCGCATGTTTGCCTCTATCGTGATGATACAGAAATTATCCTTACTCAATCCCATGGACAAAGGGTTATTCCTAATCGAGAATTGTATGGCTATGGTTACGATGCCTATTTTATTACGAAACAGCAAGAGCAATTGGAGAAAGAATTTGAAGCGGCTGGTGTTAACATTGTCCGAGCATTAGCCAACACCGACTATAACAACAAGGAATTTGTTATTGAAGATGTTGATGGGCGCTGGATTGCTTTTGGGATTAAAGGATAAGAAAAAAACGGCCCTCGGCCGTTTTTCTTATTTTTCAAAAGAGACCTCTGGCTTCTTACCCACACGAACATCCCTTGAAATCCTGTATGCTAGTTCACAGAATTTCTTCTCCACTACCATTGATCTCACAGAAATCACTATGATTATGACTAATCAATCTAGAATAAGCATTCCCCTGATTCAATAGATGCTCTTGAAAAAAATTAGCTACAAGCTCATTTATCTGATTATGAATTCCACATGTTCTTTGATATAAAGTCTCGTCCTCCTCAAAAAGAGGCATATCACTAAAGGACATATGCGTTGCCTTTCGTATTTTCAGAAAAGACTTATATCCATTCCAATTCCGAAAAAGCTTCTCTTGTCCATTGATGAAATCATTTGCTATTTTTTCCTGTAAAAGAATGCTTAAGGATTCTAAAGTAGAAGCTTTTTGCCTTATTACAAGTAGGGGTACCGTATTCTTCGCTTCATTCTCAATATATAAATGCATACTTGCATCTAATAAAATTGCGGCTTTAATTCTATCATCTTCCATAGTTAAATCTAATGCAGTAGCACCGCCTATTGAATGTCCAATAATGCCAACCTTGTCCATATCAAAACTTTCCATTCTTGAATTCAGATTGGATAGGTGATCTAATACATACTTTATATCCTTTTTTCGAATAGAAATTAAGTGATGTAATTCGCTATAATCTGTAGCCTGTATTGTCCTCATGACCTCTGATTGATTCATAAATTCTCCACTTGGACTAACTGTAAACATGGCTTCATAAGCAGCACTGACGGTTACCACTATGAATTCTAGCTTTACCAGCGCTTGTATATTGTAAATATACATATCTCTATCTAAGCCTAGTGCAGGAGAGTATATAATGACAGGATAGGATCGTTTGGATTTTTGTTGCAATTCTCCCTCGCTGATTGAGGTGGATAATCCATCTATGATATCCATATTCATTCCAATATCTTGTAGAATTTCTCTTGCTTGTTGTTCACAGGGCCGGAAAAGATCCATATATTTCATTTCAGATTCGTTGTTATCGAGCAAACCATCCGTATCCGGATAATAAATACTTATCACGATTTTTCTGGGCTCTGACTCTTCTTGGAACGTACCCTTGTGCGTGTAATCCGTTAATACTTCAACTTTTCGAAAAACTCCCATGGTTCCACTCCATTCTTCCTCGTTCACTATATT
>NZ_CDRJTB010000137.1:0-4117 GCF_976954365.1 Paenibacillus sp. Marseille-Q9583 | reverse complement strand
AACATATGGAGGAATAACTCATGAGCGATTTTACAGATTTGATTGAATCCCGCAGGTCTGCTATGAATTTTGTTGAAGGGGTGAAGATCCCTCAGAATGAACTTGAGGAAATGTTCTCTTACGCCAGATTGGCTCCATCTGCATATAATCTTCAACATGCCAATTATAAAGTGGTTTCTGATGAGAATTTAAAAGAAGAGATTCGTAAAGCGGCTTACGGTCAATATAAAATTCACTCCGCCTCAGCGGTTATCGTGGTACTCGGTGATAAGAATGCTTATCTGAAAGCTCCAGAAATCTTCGGAGGACTTAAAGCATTAGGGGCTATGAGTCAAGAGGATTATGATGCAGAGATAGAAACGATTAACAATGCCTATAAAGGAAAAGATGCTTTCCAAAGAGATGAAGCTATACGGAATGCCTCCTTGTCTGCCATGCACTTCATGCTGATTGCCAAAGATAAAGGCTGGGATACCTGCCCGATGATCGGCTTTGATCCGGAAGCCCTTCAATCCACTTTAAATCTACCCGATCATATGGTACCTGTTATGCTGATCACCATCGGCAAAGACAAGAAACATAAAATCAGACCACGGGGCTATCGTAAACCGGTCAATGAATTCGTTGAATTTATCTGAGTATCATACGAAGATAATAGTAAATATGACAAAAGCGTTCCAGCCGATTTTTGAATTTCGGATGGAACGCTTTTTTTTATGAGGATGTGGAGATGAAACCTTTCTCCTCTACTTAGCATATTGAAGAATTGCAATCGCTGCTCGTTCCCGTCGTTCGGCGTTCTCACTAACAAGAGCTTCCTTCAAAATATCGAGCGCCACTGATAATGTCTCTTCATCCACATGCACTCGATTACTCACCGCTTGCTCTGAATCAGAAGAACCTGTAATCCACAGATCCACACGAGCACTAGGCATCGGTCCCTTATACTGTTTAACCACTCCAATATCGCTAAGAAACTCTTTTACCCCTGCGTTTAGATCGGTTATAGGAAGACTTTTCAGCCAAGTTACACCCCGTCGATGGCATGTACCGATGTCTGGCGCGTCAAATAATTCATTGTAAAAATAATCGCCTAGATCTCCTAGATGTACCCAATCTCCATCACACACCAGCACATAATCGCCATCCTGCATCGTATGTACGAAGAGTTGAATGGCTTGCATATGTTCTGTAAGCTCTAACTCACTGTATTGGTATGTATGAATCATCCGATCACGGAGCTCCACTTTACTGATGTTCTCCAAATCCCCTATTCCGGGATATCCGATACTAACATAATTATCCTCTAAAAATGCTGTGATTCTTTCGGTCCCAAGCGGCTTTGATCCCATCTGAAACAGATTCATAGATTATCCCTCCAAGTAATTAATGTAATATTATTCAGCAAAGAGAACTCTTCCTAGCAAGCTCATATGCCTATCCTCCATCCTGCGTCCTCATTGGTGTAATTAAAAAAAGTGTGGACGAAGTCATGTCTACAGGCTGTATCACCAGTGGTCTTTCTTTTCCAGCAAACCTTATTCTAAGCGTCTCACTATCGATCGCCCGAAGGATGTCTCTGAAATACTTGCCGTTAAATGAAACTCGAAAGTGTTCACCTTCTAGATGCTCCAAAGGAATCTCTTCTTTTACATCCCCAATTTCTGCAGTCTTGGACACTAAACTAAGCGTGTTAGAAGGAAGTACGCTGAGCATAACACTCTCACCAGCCAATATTGAAATACGTTCAACTACATGTAACAAACGGTCTGTCTTAACAATCACTTCGGAGAGGTGTGCTTTTGGGATTAAATTATTGACAGAGGGATAAGTTCCTTCTAAAATGGCAGACTGAACCCTCAATCCATTAGAAATAAATCTGATTTGCTTAGGGCCTATTTCTAATTCGGTGCTGCTGTCTGTATTATCGTTTAATATTTTCAAAAGATCCTCAAGGGTGCTGCCTGGGATTACAACATCTAAAGAAATTGCACCGTAATCTTCTACACTTTCAATAACATGCTGGGCGAGGCGGATGCCATCAGTGGCGGCAACACGTATATTTCGCTTATCAATTTGAAGTGATACGCCTGTCAGCACAGGTCTGGTTTCCAATGAAGAGACCGCAAAAACTACTCTTTTAAATATTTGCTTCAAAAGGGTGTTCTTCATGCTAATCCTTTGAAAGTTTGGATGATCTATATATTGGATTCTCGGAAACTCTGCCGCATCCATTCCACATAAACGAAATTGAGTGTTCCCTGATTGAATGTTTAGAATCAATGACTCTACGATTTCCAGCCTAATTAGTCCAGGATCAAGCTTACGAATGATCTCATAAAAATAACGCGCGGGAACTACGATCTCACCTGGTTTGTGTACAATCATCGAATCCATCTTCACAGGAAGCTTATATTCAATGGTCATTCTTATATTGCTGGCTGTTAAAGTCAGACCCTCCGCTTGCGCCTGAATATGTATTCCGGAAAGAACACGGGAGGAACTATTCGGGGATATAGCTTTTAAGGCTGCTTGTAGTGCAGTGCTAAGAGAATCTTTTGACACATGGATTAGCAAAGACTTCACCTAACTCTCCTTAGATTCCTTTACAAAATACGCCTCAATGATGTTCCGAAATACTTGGGAGCGAGATGCGTTCTGATCCGCACAAGCCTGCTCTATCTCCTGCCAGATGTTTTCTGGTAACGTCAAAGATACCTTTTTAGTTATACCGGTGCTTTTTCTGCCAGCCCCTTCCCGAAGACCTCCCCTCGTAAAAAGAAACCCTAACTGCCCGTCTTTAGTAGCTACGCCTACCTTAACTTTATCCTTAGAGCTACTTGTGATATCGCTTGTGATTTTAGAATTGAATTCACTTAAAATTCCATCTCTGTGTTCGTCTTCGAATTTATGATCACTCAATCCTCACACCTCATAATTTGAATTTAGTAACTAAAATCAATAAATCCACTATTTTCATAATACCATACATGCCAATAATCCACCACCATTCTAGACACAAAAAAACACCCCATAGATCGGAGTGTGTGGTTAACTGGCTAAGCGTTCGAAATTGTGATTGTAAGAGTTAATTACCGCACTATCTCAAGATATTCTGGTAATTCGGTGTAAGGTCAGACTTTCGTGGGTCTCTCAAATGCTTGTATGATTCTAACTTCACCTTAGGACCAGGAGTGATTCTAAAAGTCATAGTATCCTCTCCAACGGAAAGATGTGGACCCACTGTAGGGTGTATATTGAGTGTAATTAAGAAATCAAACCGACGAAATCCATTCACTCGCTTTATATCTGTAACATCTACTAAATAAGGATACACTGTAGGAGTTACCGTCAGAAGTGGCGCATAAATCTCAGCCATTTTTTTCTCAATATGGGGTAAAAGAAAGAGCATTAGTGTGTCTTTGTACATGAGCTCACGGGAATCCTGATCTGGAAGCTTCGGTTCCGATTCAGCTCTGGACGGAGCCTCGGATTGCGGCTGAACTAACCCATTAGCGGAGCATGGTTGTTGAGCCAGCAAGAACATAACTGCGATAAGAAGAGGAGCAATCCATCTTTTTTTCATTAAAATAGCCTCCTTAGGGAACTTTTTATAAATTCCCCAATGAGGCCCTATTTTTATACGCTAAATCTCAATTGTGTTAAAAAGAAAGGGATCTCCCTTCAGATAATTCCTTAGAATCGCTTGCGCATAAGGCTGTTCTGCTTTCAGTCCCTCGGTTTCTCTAGGGTCGGGTGCGTGATGGCAATAATTTTCGATCATAACCATGACCGTAAAATTCTCTAGAGTCTGAAACCACTCCCCATCAAGCTTGGCCACACTTTCGTAACCCTTAATGACCAGTTCTCTTTGTAAAGGATACAACCCTAGAATGGTATGTGCCACATCATAAAGATAATATCCCCAGCCACATCTTCCGAAATCAATCGGTCGAGGTTCACCCTCTTTAAATATGATGTTCCCTTGATGTAAATCACCATGGATAACCCCATAAGTCCTTCTGTTCTTATTTTTATGTTGCTTGCTTAACCAGCCGTATAATTTCTCAGCCGCAGACTGATACAGCACGAACTCATCATCCGAAAGAAAACTATG
>NZ_CDRJTB010000136.1:0-4419 GCF_976954365.1 Paenibacillus sp. Marseille-Q9583 | reverse complement strand
ATTGATAGATGATTTATCATCAGCTGGAAAATTAATTGGGAATGGAAATGGAATGCAATTTTTTGGCGCTATTTTAATCAAATCGGAACTAACTTTAGAAGAATTAAAACATTTTTATTCAAAGTATCGCGAGAATGAGTGGAGTTACATCGTTGAAAAGCAAGTGAGTAATAATATTGATTTTCTTGATGGTAACTTGAAATTCAAAGCATTGAAAGCAGATGAAAAACTAATTAACAATTATATTGTTTATACTTGGGGCAGTAGTAACTATCCATTAAGTGATCTTGACATCCGTGGGCATTAACACTCTGCACAAGCAAGATTACGTGCTAGAATATTATAAGCAGTGAGGGTGCTTTATGAAATTAATTCGTCGCGCCATTAAGTAGAACCGTACCATAGATGACAGATCATCATTACGCTAACGGGCAGATTAGTTAAATAACAAAAACAGGAAATAACATGAAATTGGTGAATAATATTCTTATATTCCGTTCGAAAGGATGAGAAGGTGTATGGGGCTCAAAGAAAACTTTGATTTATTTCCTATTATAGAATCAGATCGTTTAATACTTCGACAATTGAAAATGGAAGAAGCTCAGCTGTATATGGAAATGACATCTGATAAAGAGATACATAAATACATGGGAAACGAAGGAAAAGGAGGATACAAAACAATAGAAGAAGTTGAACAATTTATTAATGAAATGCAATCAAGATTTTCTCCTAACAAAGGAGCATTTATTTGGGCTATTGATTTAAGACAAAATAATCAACCTATTGGTTATATAGAATGTGCAAACTTTGTTAGAGGATCTATAGCTGATATAGCGTATTGGTTATCACGAGCCTATTGAAATCATGACTGAAGCATTAAAATCCGTAGTTGCTTTTGGATTTGAAAAAGTCGGATTCCACCGAATACAAGCAGTGGTGGCAGTCGAGAATACTGCTTCAATTAAATCTTTAAAAAAAGCTGGATTCACTGAAGAAGGCATATTGCGTCAATATGCGATGGGCAAAGAGTTTAGGGATGTATCCATGTTATCGTTCTTAAGAGATGATTATGAGTCAATACATTTTACTATCTATTTTGAAGAAGCAATTAGGGGGAAAACAAGGAAGGAGAGTATCAGCAAAAAAATGATTTAGATCTTCGACAATAGTTATGCCGTTCATTGCGCAAACGGAGAACTTTAGTTTAAAAATCCAGGAGCAGTTTGCTACCGTGGCAGCTGCTCTTGTTAACGTTAAGCTATTGGGCAGAGTATTTCCAATATGCGCTAATATAAAATTAAATATTAGTGAGCAGAGAGGTCATCAGAATATGAGGATTGTTGTAACCGGCGGAGCGATAATAAGAGATAGCAGAGGTAGAATTTTATTGCAGCAGAGATCGGATTACGGCGATTGGGGATTGCCGGGCGGAGGAATGAATCCAGGTGAGACTATTCAAGAGACAATGATACGAGAGGTTATTGAGGAGACCGGATTATCTGTTAAGGATTGTGAATTTTATGCAGTATATAGCGGCCCTAGAATGGAATATACCTATCCTGACGGGAACAAGGTAGTATTCGTTATGTTTCTTTTTAATGCCTGGACTAATCATAATGAACTTTTATCAGAAGATGGAGATACGATAAATTTTCAGGATGATCAATTTGAATCATTGAAATTACAGTTCTGGAATATTAGCGACATCTCACTGGATCAAATAAACAGCGTCCAACGGCCTGTCTTTGAAGATTTGCTAAATGGAAATAAAAATATACTAAGATACTAAACACTAATTCGTTGAGTTAACGGGAAATGCTAGTTTAATACTGCAGGCAGATTAAAACCTCTCTCTAGAAGCAAACTAGATTTGATAGTTTCTAGAAGCCAAACAGCCTTGGTCATCGAATTCGTTTTGTTCGTTCTCTTTTCCGCTATGCTTATGAAGAGAAGTATCTGACTTCAAATCCTTCTTTGAAATTGAGAGAACTCAAATTAGATAAGCGCATTCCTAAGTTTTTGATTGAGGAAGATGTCATACACTTGAAAATCTCATGTCAGTCCGTCAGGGAAAGAGCACTGATTGAGTTTCTCTATAGTACCGGCTGCCGGGTTGGGGAGGTAGAAAAGATCAACAACGAAGATCTAAACTGGGAGAACTGCTCAGCAATCGTAAATGGCAAGGGATCGAAGCAAAGAGAAGTTTATGTTACGACAGAGTGCAAAGTATGGTTAAAAAAGTACCTGGCTAGCCGTGAGGATTCCTGCAAAGCCTTATTTGTTACCGATACGCATCCAACAAAACGAATGGCTATACCTACAATTAGGTGGGCAATAAAACGGCTTGCAGATCGGGGAGAACTTGAAGTGAATGTGTACCCGCATTGCTTTCGACATACATATGCATGCCAACTCCTTGATAATGGTGCTCCCTTAGACTTCATTCAAGGAATGCTCGGTCATGAGAAGGCATCGACCACTCAAATATACGCGCAACTCCGAGGCGAAAGTCGGAGAGAGCTTTATCGACGATACTTTTAGTTTGTAATGGCGACGGATCAGTTTTAGAATCCGTCGCCATTACAAACTAAAGGGCAGTTATGTTAAACAAGATAAGTAGAGGTTTTATGTCGCATTAGACGCAAACTGCGTAGTAAGGGAGGAAAAGTCCGTTGAAAAAAATCAGCCTATTATTCGGAATAACTAATGTGTCCTGTTAGCGAAATGGAGTAAATACTGCGATATTGTTTCCTGGAACTGCAATAACATCCCAATGTTCATCCTTGTTGGAATTGTTCCATACCCCTAATTGCCAAGACTCATACTTATCATGATGACCAAATATAAACAGAACTTCACCAGTTTCAAAGTAAATAAAAAGGTGTGGAATTAACTCTCCCAACTGAACATTCACAATTCTCTTTAATCTTAATTCACATAGTATCTTATATCCATCAATCCAGTCGATATCAGGAAGTTCATCCTGATGGTTTAGAATATATTCTGGATATGACTTAAAGATATTGAATCTACCTTCAATGTTTAGATATATCTGTCCATCAATTCGATTCCTATTTGTTTCCGATTCTGAGATCAAAATTTGTGTTCCATAAAACTTTATTCCTTCAATTTGTGATCCAATACAGAGGTATTTCAATGTCTTCTCAGCAAGTTCCTTATGAATATTATCCAATATTACCTGCCCTCTTTTCTGCAAATTCCATACTTGAAGAATTCGCGAAGTTATTAAACTATCCTGCCGTTAGCTTAATGAATCTTTTTCATCAAGAGACATAGTGCTTGTTGCACAGTACGAAGATATTATGTAATAAAAGAAAGCATGCTTGTTCAACTAACGGGACACTATAGCTCAATAACACCAGGACGAAGCTGCCGACATGAATTGGCAGCTTCGTTCTGCTAACGGGCAGTTTAGTTTAAGGAAAAAGTCTATTGAAACATAGGAATGAATTTGATGGATTGGACGAATGTGAGCGGCTAATGCCTCTCTGAATACCATTACAGAAATGATCAGTAAAGGCTGATTAACCTCGTACCAAGTATAGCTACAGACAATCGTAAGGATGTAAATTGAGTGCCATTCCAAGTCATTAGGTTTTCGACATACCCTATTGTATCGGAGTTAGAAGTACCAATGATACGTTGAATAGCAAGTAAATCATAACCCATACTTTTTTCGTTTGTAACTATGGGATATAATGCACCTAAAGCAAGAACCTCACCTTTGATTGGTTGCTTAAGTTTACCATTTTCGTTGTAATATTGTGATAAGTAGTCGTAGCCTTTATTACTAATGTCTATTGTAAACAACACGTCAAGATGAGGACTTCCTACGCTCACTTTGTAAAAATCTTCATAATTTACATTGAACTTATACTCTTTATTATATTTTTCAACATCAAACATTTCATGTAGAATGTTATTCTTGAAGGAATAAATATAAAAAATACCATATCCGCCGCTTCCTCCAGAATCAATACTTACTAAAATGTCCTGTACATTATCCTTAGAAAAATCCCCAAGGAATAGCCTAGCACTATATCCCGCATTGTTTTGAAGATTTACCGTTGTACTTTGATTAGAATGTCCATCTTGAATAATAAGCGTAATATTATCTGCAAAGATTCCATTGGATTTATTTCCATATAAATACACGTTATCAATTATTCCGTCCCCATTTACATCGCCTTGTTTCATATCAAGCAAAGAAAATTTTCTTAAATGAGTATAGTTACCATACGAATGCTTTTGAATTTGTTTGTACAAATTAAACATCCCCTTATCATAAGTCGAATACCCTATGCCTACAAATATGTAGGTTAATGACTATATGATTGTGTAGATGCCCATGTAGGAAATGAAAATTCATTATTGAGCAGCGTAGTTTATTAACGCTGG
>NZ_CDRJTB010000135.1:0-5123 GCF_976954365.1 Paenibacillus sp. Marseille-Q9583 | reverse complement strand
ATATCCTCCATGGCTTAATATGACTAGCTATAAGAAAATCAGAATTGTTTATACCACAAATTCTACACTTACATCCCAATTTCAATAATTTTGTTTTAAATAGGCCCTGACCTATTCTCGCTTTCACAATTTGTTCTTTCTCTGTTGGATCCAAACTGGAAGGCAATTCATTTTCAATCTCAAATATAATATTTTCCTCATTAGGTCTTGTATGTCCTACTAATTCTAACAAAAAATCCGCAAACTCCTGAGATATCTGATATAGGTAACCTTGATTTCCACCACCCGTAATATTAAAAGGAGCGTATTTGGAGGCTTGAAGTTTCTTAATCTCTTCTGAGTATACACTGTACTTTATTGGATTATTAACCCCAATATATTCTCCCTTTACGTACCAGCCATGGTTTCTCCATAGTTCATTTTTATCTAAACCAAGTGGCTTATCCTGTTCTTTAGCATCTTCTAGTGCAGTGATAATATCCAAAAGCTTACCACCAACACTATTGAATATTAAATCACCTTTTTTAACACTAGTCATTGTAGTCCAATAATGAAATGTCTGGCCTTCATTGTTTTTTGTAGGTGCCCAAAGAAATCCACCTGATCGCTCTTCAACGTAACTTTTATTTTGAAAAACAATAAAATAATTCATCCATTATGCCCTCTTATCTTTCAGAATTTACTCATAACTGATTTCGACATTGTAAATAAAAATCCTTGCGAGTATATTGTATGTTTGATGAAGTTCCCGTTTGATTCCCATAGTCATTATCTCCCATTTCTGCTAAGCTAACTTCATCTATTTATAGAAAAGGGGTTCCTAGATGTTCAGATCAAAAAAGTTTTGGATTTCTCTTAGTATTATCGCTTTAATAGAAATTCTTATTTTTACGAGCATAACTTTTCGGGATGCTATAGCTATTAACTTTTTCTTGATATCCTTTGTTGCAATACCGATTTGGATTATAGGTCTGATTAAACCTTCATTAGTTATTCGCTGGGGAGATCCAACCAAAAAGACACGCAAAGCGGTTACCACATATTCATTAATCACTATTGCGATATCTCTTATATTGTTTGTAGTAACTGTTCCTAAAGTTACGACTGTTGAGCAAGGAAACTCCGTAGCAAAAGAAAAGATTGTGGAAAATGTTAACCAGAATGAAAGCACTGAAAAATTGCCAATGTCGGTTGACGCAAAGCAAAATATCGAACCAACAAGTTTAAATTCATCTGCGAAAACAATTGAAGTTCAGGTAATCTCCATCACTGATGGGGATACCTTTACAGTCAAATTACAAGACGGCACATCTGAGAAAGTGCGGCTTATACTTATTGATACACCGGAGACTAAGCATCCCTCTAAGCCGGTTCAACCTTTTGGCCTTGAAGCGAGCGCGTATACAACAGAAATCCTTACAGGAAAGACTGTAAAACTCGAATTTGATGTATCTGAGCGCGATAAATATGGACGCATTTTAGCATATGCATACGTTGGTGATAAGATGGTGAATGAAATGTTGCTTGAAAAGGGTCTTGCGAGGGTTGCTGTTTATCAGCCTGATGTCAAATATGTTGATCAATTTAGGGAGATCCAGAAGAAAGCACAGTCGGCTAAGTTAGGGATTTGGAGCATAGAAGATTACGCAACTGATAAAGGCTATGATGATACTGTAGTTGCGAAAGTAAGTGCTCAACCAACTGCTACTGTCAAACCCTCACCAAAACCAGTGGCTACTTCGAAACCTGTTGAAACGAAAAAACCTGCAGCAGCACAAACCAAGAAGCCAACTGCTGCTCCTACTAAAAAGCCAAAAGCAACACCCCAACCAGTCCAAGATGTTTATTACAAGAACTGTTCTGCCGTCAGGGCAGCCGGCGCAGATCCAATCTATGCAGGTGACCCTGGCTACTCAAGAAAGCTCGATCGAGACGGAGACGGTATAGGTTGTGAATAAAATTAAACCCCAGGAAGTGCTCCTGGGGTTTAGCTATGTCATTATAATTATGTATACCTTTCTAGTAATCTGTCCAGTAACCTATATGGCCGCCATCCAAGCCCCATGTAACTGATGCTGGTCGATCCTCATTTCTCTCCCATTCCTCAATGACAACTGCACTCTCTAGCGGTTTCCCGAACTCCCACAGAATGTATTTATTCTCTGTCAATTCCTGCAGCCCGGCTCGGATCTTTTCCGATGTCCGCCCACTCTTTCTCTCCAGTACCTCTAGCGTAGGCTTATATCCATGATGCACCGAGCAATGCCGCATGATCATCAGAAGCTTGCGGGCTGTATCACTAAGCATGGCGTTTCTCTTGTAGAGGTCGCCAGGATAATATCCCAGATGCTAAAAAAAAACACGTGGTGCTCCAGTAGTCAAACAGTTAGCCCTTATACGGTCAGTACGAATGCCGATGATCTCAAACTTACGTTGCGTAATCTTGCCCGTTTTGTCCTGGTATATAATTTCAATGATTTGACCTACACGCATCTCATGTGATCGCCTCCAATAACAAGAACATTTGTTTGTATTATAACTAAACATACGTTCTTTGATCAAAGGAGAACATATTCATTTGTTGAGATTGAAAAGAAAATAATGTTTTCCCATCATTTAATTACAGATATAGTCAAATATGTTTAGACGTGTATTAACAATTGCAGTAATCTATGATTTGCAAATACATTTAAGGAGAATACATATGAAAAAAATCTTTCTGCCTGTCCTTCTTACGTTTTTATTAATTTTTAGTTTCTCATCTAATATTATAGCTGAAGGAACTTCTGTTCAAAGTAATCTCATTCCTATAATGACTTCGAATGATGCACCTTTGGGCCATGTAACTGCCAGTAGTGTTTGGAGCAGTCAGCACCAACCATTTAACCTTTTTAACGGGGTTAAGAATGATAGTTATGGATGGGCGAACATGAATAGCCCTTCTGGATGGGTTGCATATGAATTTGACCGCCCTGTTGTGGTTAATCAGTATGCTTTATGGCCTCGTTCATCCATTGATCAAAATACCTATAAAGGTGAAACACCTAAAAACTTTACTTTTGATGCATGGGACGGAGAAAATTGGATTGTACTCCACTCTGAATCAGATATAACCGACTGGAAACCAAACGTAAAAAAGGTGTTTAATTTCATTAATGAAAAATCTTATATAAAGTATAGATTAAACATTCTAAGTAATAATGGCTTAGCTGACTTTACTGCTTTAGGAGAGTTGGAAATGTTCAACACTAATACCGCTACACCGACCTCAACACCAAGTACAACGCCAATACCCACACCGACTGCGACACCAACTGCAACACCTGAAATTCCATCAGGAGATCGTGCTATTCTATTAGTCACACTAACAACTGGCATTGATAAAGAATTTGATCTCTCAATGTCTGAGATAAACGCATTCCTTAACTGGTATGATTCAGCTTCTGGGGTCACTCGTTATGGAATAGATAAGCATGCGAACAATAAAGGCCCATTCAGCAAACGAACAGACTATGTAATTCATGACAAGATCCTCTCCTTTGAAGTAAGCGAGTACACAGCTCAATAAACAAAAATAGCCCCATCAACCAGTTACGGTTGATGGGGTATTTGATATAAAGGTTTATGCCAAAACCATCCTAAATTCAAATTCGGTTCTCATGTAATAAGCATCCGCGACTTTAACGCTAATTGGACTCCATTTCTGGACTGGACCCTCACAATCAATTATACAGCCGACCAAATCACCACGGCGTTCGAGAATATCTACTTGTGACTGTGACAAAGCAGCAGTCAGAAATTCTGCATCCGTCTTCAAGACTTTGTATACATTACTCAACATGATCACTCCTATGAATTAAAAAACTATCCTTGCTGGTAGAGTATGTTTCTTACATTCACTCATTTTTTTAATTAGAGTATCTGTTACCAAAATGTAGCATTAACTTTCCAAAGAGTCTTTGTAAACTTAGTATAATCAGACTTTGCTTTACCTCCAAGGATTTTTGCGATTGAAGCTTGAAGCTCAGCGTTTATACCAAAATCATCATTATAACTGATATCCATCTCAACTTTTTCTAAACCATGATTGAGGACACCGTCGACTACACTTAACCATTTTTCTTCGGTAGGATACCATATAAGATCCGAAGGAAGTTTAGCTTTAGAAAATAATGAGGGCTTCCTAAATTCTGCTTTGAACAATATTTCTTTACCTCTTTCATTACTCATTTGAAAGTTCCCTTGTCCTTTAACTGCTTTCTTACCACCACTAAACCTAGCATTTATTTCTTGCGAATACCCTTCTCTATATTCGACCGTAAGCTCTTTTGGTTTGAGAGACATTAACAGCCTGATAGCTTCATTATACTTTTCTTCAAAAGCAATGGAGTGAAAAGACTTTGCAGGAAAATACACCTTATCATTATGCGGATTTTTAATGTAAAAAGTATTCTTCTGAGGAGATATCGAGCCTTTCCATTCTAAGTTATCAAAAGCTTGTTTGAGAGGTACTTTGATATATGTGAGTTCGGTTGTGACTTCTTTTTCCTTCCAACTTTTCATCCCTATCAAATCAGCAGCACCAACTACTAATGCTGCTCCCAAAGGATTAACTAGAGAGAATGCAGTTCTTGCCGCCAACCTCCCAGCCATACTTATACCTGCTGTTTTAACCATTTTTTTTAATTTATCATCAGAATTTTGAGTAATAACCGTTTCTATTTCACTGTAATCCCCTATCAAAAGTACTTTCCGATCATTCGGATCAATATCAAGAATCGTTTTATTCAAGTACTATTCCCCCCAACCCTTGTAAAATATTATTTATTGGCAAGGAAATTTTTCCTGACCGCAAAGAAATACCCTACCAATAATGACAGGGTTTAATCCGATTAAAATTATTAAAATAAGTTTTCAATAAAATCAACGATTTGCTTCCAAAATGAGAACAAAAGAGCAAAGCCTGTAATTAGTGAAATTATTACAGAGAGAATTATTGGATGTCTTTGAGAGAATGATTTTTTCTTAGGCGGCTTATTATTCAAATTGTTAACAGCATTGACCTGATGCCCGACTGAACTGTTTTTTATTTTATTATTATTTCCAATTTTAATATCAGCCAT
>NZ_CDRJTB010000134.1:0-5347 GCF_976954365.1 Paenibacillus sp. Marseille-Q9583 | reverse complement strand
ACCAAATACAGCAATGTCTTATTAATCTATATAAAAACGGAATCGAAGCCATGAAGGAAAAGGACGGTGGTACGCTGTTCATCGATATTTCGGAAAAAAAACAAAATATTATTATCAGTATTCGCGATACTGGCATTGGAATGACAAAGGAAGAAATATCGCGTCTCGGTAAACCGTATTATTCGACCAAAGCTGAAGGCACGGGACTGGGGATGCTAATGGTCTACAGTACCATTGATAAAGTGAAAGGCATTGTTGAAGTTGATAGTGAAAAAGGCAAAGGCACAACGTTCATTATCACCATTCCAACATAAGGGCTAGATGCAGAGCGTCTCGTTTACTGTTTATCCCCCACTAGGAGTGTGTAATACCTTTCATGAATGGATTTCGTGTCATAAGGGCAACGACCCTGTGCGAAGTCCCATCTGGAGGTGCAGTAATGGAGATATTTATAACTATAGGTGTCAAACTGATCATTAGTTTCTTTGGTTTGTGGATCATTACCTTTATTACTGGCCGCAAGACGCTTAGCCAATTGACACCTCTCGATTTCCTGTCATCATTGATTTTAAGTGAGATTGTAGGGAATACGATATACGATGATGAGGTGAAGATCTGGCATCTGCTGTTTGCGCTTTTCATCTGGACCGTTTTGTCTTATTTGTTTGAAAAGGCAACGACCCATTTTGTGAAGTTCGGGAACATGGCGGAAGGCCGGACGGTGTTGCTTATTGACGATGGCAAAGTGAAACAGGATTTGATGGAGAAATACGATATTGAGTTTACCCAACTGCTGTTTATGCTGCGGCAGCAAAATATTTTTTCTCTAAGTGAAGTGAAGTATGCTCTGCTCGAAACGAATGGCTCACTGTCGGTTATGCGCAAGTCTGAAGAGGAGCAATCGGAGCAGTCTTCCTCTTTTTCCATTACAGTTATTGATAAAGGTAGGCTGTTGGAAGATTCGATGCGTGGCAGACCGATGAATAAGATACAGATCCAGGAATGGATCAGGGAGCATGGCTATCAATGCGTTGAGGACATTGCGTATGCTGAATACAAGGAAGACGGATCACTCTATATCATACCTAAAAACAAACCATAAACCTTAATAATAGTAATATATTTTAATGGAAAACCAGCCCTGCCAATGAGTCCGTAGAAAAAATGATAGATCGAATTAATCATTGAACAGAGATATAATGACGCGAAAAAATGGGAGCTGGATAGTATTGAGCAAGAGCAGAGGAACTGCTATTTATATGAAAAGGTAGGATATAAACGAACAGAAGAAACAAAGCAAATAAATGATAAATTAACTTTAGTATTTTATGAGAAAGATATCGATTAAAATTTAGACAGCGGACAGTTCATGTCCACTGTCTTTTTTAGATTAAAATGATTAGACCCGAACACGCTTAACAAATAACGATAAAATCAAGCCTATTCCTGCAATTATTGCGATAAACAAATAAGCATATGTAATTCCAGCAGTTAGAATCTCAGGCTGTGCAGCAGTTGGGTGTGTATTCGCGAATCGTGTTTGTCCGCTTGACATTAGTGTAACAGCGAACGTCGTACCAAGGGCACCTGCGATTTGTTGAAGTGTGTTCATAACAGCAGCTCCGTCCGGATAGTAATTCACGGGTAATTGATTTAAGCCATTGGTTTGAGCGGGCATAAAGACCATTGCCAATCCAATAAACATTGTGCAGTGTATTAAAATAAAGGTCAGGCTACTGGTTTCAGTAGAGTTACTTGTAAATAGAAATCCTGCAATGGTTGCGATGGAGAATCCAAGTGGCAGCAATAGCTTCGGGCCGAATTTATCAAATATTCTCCCAGTTACTGGAGCCATAGCTCCGTTAATCACACTGCCTGGAAGGAGTAAAATTCCTGCAGCTGTGGCGGATAACAACAAACCTCCTTTTAAATATAAGGGTAATAAAATGGCAGAGGATAAAATGATCATCATTCCAAAAAAGACCATAATAAGACCAATTGTAAACATAGAATAATTAAACACTCGTAAATTCAGCATAGGCGTTTCCAACTTAAATTGTCGTAACACAAAAACAATTAGGCTAATGACACCAACGATAAGGGGCAGATAGACAATGATATCACTTAAAGAATGATCAGAGATGTTACTAAATCCAAATACGATGCCACCAAATCCGAGAGTAGAAAGCAGGATGGAGAAAATATCTATTTTAGGTTTAGAGATTTTGGCTACATTTTTGATGAATGTTAATCCGAATCCAAATGTAAATAATAATAAAGGTAAGCTGATCCAAAAAATAAACTCCCAGCCCCAATGATCCACGATCAATCCAGATAGCGTTGGTCCGATGGCCGGAGCACACATAGTCACTAGTCCCATCATCCCCATGACCGTTCCGCGTTTATGTGCAGGAAAGATAATCAGAATAATGTTCGTCATTAGGGGCAGCAATAAGCCAGTACCCAAGGCTTGCACTAAACGCGCAATTAATAAGGAGGTGAAGTTTGGGGAGAGGGCAGCAATTAATGTACCGACGATAGATAATAGCAAGGAAGCTGTGAATAATTGTCTGGTGGTAAACCATTGCATTAATAGGGCGGATATCGGAACAAGGATACCTAATACAAGTAAATATCCTGTAGTTAGCCATTGAACCGTTGAGGCGTTGATTGAAAATTCATCCATTAAGTTTGTAAAAGCCATATTTAAGGCGGTTTCACTAAATAGTCCGACGAATGCACCTAGCATGAGCGAGAAGGCCATAAGGTCTGGACGTTTAACTTTAACAGCTGCTGTTAATTCCATGATTTGGATAAACCTCTTTTCAGAAATGGATTCGTATTTATGCCTCTCTTACATTATTCTGCACACGAGTTAACAAAGTTGTTAGCGCTGAGTACTCTGCAGGAGAGAATCCTTTCGCTATAATTTCGTTTAATTTGATTGTCACCTCATTGATTGTAGTCTCTAATTTCCTGCCTTCGTCTGTGACAAAAACATTTACCGAACGACGGTCTTGCGTACTAGTTACTTTATGAATGTACCCCTTGTTCTCTAAGCTAGCGATCATTCGGGCAACACTGGCTTTATCCTTCCCAAGTTTATTAGCAATCTCGTTCTGAGATAGACCATCTTTTTCAAGCAACAAAGCCATAAGTAAATGTTGTTCAGGCGCAAGCCGAACGGGTGCAAGCAATTTTGTTAAATAATTGGCTATTTCTAAGTGTAAATCTCGAATAACTAAACCTAGTGGTTCTTTGAAATCCATGTGATCTCTCCTAATTAAAAATAGATGATATATCAACGTTTATGATTTGTTTATATTAACATAAAGTAACACATGCATGTCAAGTCAAAGAGATATCTAGTACATAGGGGTAACAAAATTTATAGTAGAATTATAGACTTTGGTACAAGCGTGAAGACCTCTTCCACAATATATTGTTGTAAATACATTGTAGGAGGGCAAATCATGAAGCATCTTCAATAAGAAGAGTCAAAAGTTCTTTGAGTAAAGGAATAAAAACGAAACGTAGTCCCGTAACGAAAAGAGTAGGGAAGTCAAGGATTCATATTAGACAAGCTAACGCATTTGAATTGCAAGTTTTTAGATTAGTCAACGAAGAACGGACGAGTAGAGGAATCGCTGCCTTAACTCTAAACACGCGGCTAACTGATCTTGCGGTTTTGAAATCAAGAGATATGAGGGATAATAACTATTTTAGTCATACCTCTCCAACTTATGGCACCCCCTCTCAAATGCTAGATCGATTTGGAGTGGAGTGGCGTGCTTATGCAGAAAATATCGCGGCGGGCCAAGCAACACCTGAAGCAGTAATGAGAACGTGGATGAATAGTACTGGTCATAGAGCTAATATTTTGGATCCTCGCTTTACGGATATTGGGGTTGGTTATGTAGGGGGAACTGCTACTAGTCAATATCAACATTATTGGACACAACTGTTTATTCAGAAACCATAAGAGATTACAGAGAAGCCACTCTAAAATGAAATACGCCTCTGATTGTGTGTCTAACCATTGAGGTGAAGTTCATTTACGGGGTGGTTAGTTTTGTGTTTTTGAACTGCTTTACAGAAACCTTTCTGGAAGAATGTCGTCTAACAAGATATGGAATTTTGAGGAGGAGAACTATGCATAAAAAATGGATGCTTATAGGCGTCTTGCTGCTTATGGCAATCACTCCATGGATTGATGTCACAAAGGTACAAGCCGCAAAAGTATTGTTTGACGGAACTAGTAGTACGGAGCAACTAAAAGCACTAGCTTCGATTAATAAAATTCGGCAACAAATGGGGTTGGATGAAGTGAAACTTGATCCTGCCCTCGTTAAGGCGGCGATTAATCATGCTCGCTACGCTAATGCTAATTTTACGATAAAGTCTGAAGGCGATTTATCTATAGAAGTGAAAGGTCGTGAGTTCTTTACCCAACAAACGCCTAAAGAGAGAGTGTTAACTTCGGGTTTTAGCGGAGAAGTACCGGAGATTATGGAAACCGTATATATGAAAGAGCGGGCCTATGATGAATTTGATATGGCTTCAGAGATTAACGAGCTAGCAGTTATGCATGATCGCAGGGAAGTGATGCTGACCCCGGCAGTTGCTTCTATTGGCATTGCACGAGTGGGTAAGTCTACCGTGATTGTTGGTGCTTTGCAGTCAGAAGGCGTAATGACTACACCAGCGACTGCGAGCGTATTTCCTTATGATGGAATGACGCGAGTGTGGTCAGGCAACATTTACAAAATGAATGTACAGCAGTTAATTCAAGGAGAAGCTACAACACTTACGGTCTTTAGTAGTCTACGGGATGTAGCGGACATAAAGGCTAAACTAAGCACACAAGCAGGCAACCGCCACATTAGTATCCCGCTTAGTGTGAAGAAACTCAATTCTGGTTACGGGTATGTACTAACAGCGCAGCGTCAGTTGAGGGGGGATCGAGAGTATACCGCGGAGGTTTCATTTCAATCTGGTGGCGAAACGCTAGTGAAAAAATGGACCTTTAAGACAAGCCCATTCCTGTATCAGTTGAACATTGATGATATGCCACTTCTATCAGCACCGCCGCTAAACATTGTGAATGGCATTTCAGAAGTGCCTATGCGTTATCTCTTTGAGTTATTTGGGGCCAGGGTAGAATGGAACAAGGCAACTCGTACGATTACCGCTGAAAAAAATGGACTTTCTCTGAAGATGACCATCGACGATCATACAGCCTACATTAATGGACAAGCTGTGCAGATGAATAGCCCACCTCATCTATACGGTTACGCTACCTATGTTCCTCTCCGATTTATATCCGAAACGTTCGGATATGATGTAG
>NZ_CDRJTB010000133.1:0-5386 GCF_976954365.1 Paenibacillus sp. Marseille-Q9583 | reverse complement strand
GCACCAGCACGCTCCCAAGCATTAAGCTCAGGAAATGCAGCAGCAAGATAATCACGAGTATCCTTTCCTTTATCAGCGGCAGACTTGCCACCAAGTCCAACCAAATCAAGCAACTTATCAGAAACGGCAGAAGTGCCAGCCTGCAACGTACCTTCAAGAAGTCCTTTACCAGCTTTAGCCATAGCACCAGAAACAAAACTAGGGACGGCCTCATCAGGGTTAGGAACATTAGAGCCTTGAATGGCAGATTTAATACCAGCATCACCCATGCCTACAGTATTGTTATCGGTAGCAAGCACATCACCTTGAATGCCACCGGAGGCGGCTTTTTGACCGCCTCCAAACAATTTAGACATGGCGCCACCAGCAAGAGCAGAAGCAATACCGCCAGCAATAGCACCAAACATAAATCACCTCACTTAAGTGGCTGGAGACAAATAATCTCTTTAATAACCTGATTCAGCGAAACCAATCCGCGGCATTTAGTAGCGGTAAAGTTAGACCAAACCATGAAACCAACATAAACATTATTGCCCGGCGTACGGGGAAGGACGTCAATAGTCACACAGTCCTTGACGGTATAATAACCACCATCATGGCGACCATCCAAAGGATAAACATCATAGGCAGTCGGGAGGGTAGTCGGAACCGAAGAAGACTCAAAGCGAACCAAACAGGCAAAAAATTTAGGGTCGGCATCAAAAGCAATATCAGCACCAACAGAAACAACCTGATTAGCGGCGTTGACAGATGTATCCATCTGAATGCAATGAAGAAAACCACCATTACCAGCATTAACCGTCAAACTATCAAAATATAACGTTGACGATGTAGCTTTAGGTGTCTGTAAAACAGGTGCCGAAGAAGCTGGAGTAACAGAAGTGAGAACCAGCTTATCAGAAAAAAAGTTTGAATTATGGCGAGAAATAAAAGTCTGAAACATGATTAAACTCCTAAGCAGAAAACCTACCGCGCTTCGCTTGGTCAACCCCTCAGCGGCAAAAATTAAAATTTTTACCGCTTCGGCGTTATAACCTCACACTCAATCTTTTATCACGAAGTCATGATTGAATCGCGAGTGGTCGGCAGATTGCGATAAACGGTCACATTAAATTTAACCTGACTATTCCACTGCAACAACTGAACGGACTGGAAACACTGGTCATAATCATGGTGGCGAATAAGTACGCGTTCTTGCAAATCACCAGAAGGCGGTTCCTGAATGAATGGGAAGCCTTCAAGAAGGTGATAAGCAGGAGAAACATACGAAGGCGCATAACGATACCACTGACCCTCAGCAATCTTAAACTTCTTAGACGAATCACCAGAACGGAAAACATCCTTCATAGAAATTTCACGCGGCGGCAAGTTGCCATACAAAACAGGGTCGCCAGCAATATCGGTATAAGTCAAAGCACCTTTAGCGTTAAGGTACTGAATCTCTTTAGTCGCAGTAGGCGGAAAACGAACAAGCGCAAGAGTAAACATAGTGCCATGCTCAGGAACAAAGAAACGCGGCACAGAATGTTTATAGGTCTGTTGAACACGACCAGAAAACTGGCCTAACGACGTTTGGTCAGTTCCATCAACATCATAGCCAGATGCCCAGAGATTAGAGCGCATGACAAGTAAAGGACGGTTGTCAGCGTCATAAGAGGTTTTACCTCCAAATGAAGAAATAACATCATGGTAACGCTGCATGAAGTAATCACGTTCTTGGTCAGTATGCAAATTAGCATAAGCAGCTTGCAGACCCATAATGTCAATAGATGTGGTAGAAGTCGTCATTTGGCGAGAAAGCTCAGTCTCAGGAGGAAGCGGAGCAGTCCAAATGTTTTTGAGATGGCAGCAACGGAAACCATAACGAGCATCATCTTGATTAAGCTCATTAGGGTTAGCCTCGGTACGGTCAGGCATCCACGGCGCTTTAAAATAGTTGTTATAGATATTCAAATAACCCTGAAACAAATGCTTAGGGATTTTATTGGTATCAGGGTTAATCGTGCCAAGAAAAGCGGCATGGTCAATATAACCAGTAGTGTTAACAGTCGGGAGAGGAGTGGCATTAACACCATCCTTCATGAACTTAATCCACTGTTCACCATAAACGTGACGATGAGGGACATAAAAAGTAAAAATGTCTACAGTAGAGTCAATAGCAAGGCCACGACGCAATGGAGAAAGACGGAGAGCGCCAACGGCGTCCATCTCGAAGGAGTCGCCAGCGATAACCGGAGTAGTTGAAATGGTAATAAGACGACCAATCTGACCAGCAAGGAAGCCAAGATGGGAAAGGTCATGCGGCATACGCTCGGCGCCAGTTTGAATATTAGACATAATTTATCCTCAAGTAAGGGGCCGAAGCCCCTGCAATTAAAATTGTTGACCACCTACATACCAAAGACGAGCGCCTTTACGCTTGCCTTTAGTACCTCGCAACGGCTGCGGACGACCAGGGCGAGCGCCAGAACGTTTTTTACCTTTAGACATTACATCACTCCTTCTGCACGTAATTTTTGACGCACGTTTTCTTCTGCGTCAGTAAGAGCGTCAGTGTTTCCTGCGCGTACACGCAAGGTAAACGCGAACAATTCAGCGGCTTTAACCGGACGCTCGACGCCATTAATAATGTTTTCCGTAAATTCAGCGCCTTCCATGATGAGACAGGCCGTTTGAATGTTGACGGGATGAACATAATAAGCAATGACGGCAGCAATAAACTCAACAGGAGCAGGAAAGCGAGGGAATCCTACAAAGCCCAGCGTACCATAAACGCAAGCCTCAACGCAGCGACGAGCACGAGAGCGGTCAGTAGCAATCCAAACTTTGTTACTCGTCAGAAAATCGAAATCATCTTCGGTTAAATCCAAAACGGCAGAAGCCTGAATGAGCTTAATAGAGGCCAAAGCGGTCTGGAAACGTACGGATTGTTCAGTAACTTGACTCATGATTTCTTACCTATTAGTGGTTGAACAGCATCGGACTCAGATAGTAATCCACGCTCTTTTAAAATGTCAACAAGAGAATCTCTACCATGAACAAAATGTGACTCATATCTAAACCAGTCCTTGACGAACGTGCCAAGCATATTAAGCCACTTCTCCTCATCCAACGCGTCAGTTTTTGACAGAATCGTTAGTTGATGGCGAAAGGTCGCAAAGTAAGAGCTTCTCGAGCTGCGCAAGGATAGGTCGAATTTTCTCATTTTCCGCCAGCAGTCCACTTCGATTTAATTCGTAAACAAGCAGTAGTAATTCCTGCTTTATCAAGATAATTTTTCGACTCATCAGAAATATCCGAAAGTGTTAACTTCTGCGTCATGGAAGCGATAAAACTCTGCAGGTTGGATACGCCAATCATTTTTATCGAAGCGCGCATAAATTTGAGCAGATTTGTCGTCACAGGTTGCGCCGCCAAAACGTCGGCTACAGTAACTTTTCCCAGCCTCAATCTCATCTCTCTTTTTGCGTTCTGCTTCAATATCTGGTTGAACGGCGTCGCGTCGTAACCCAGCTTGGTAAGTTGGATTAAGCACTCCGTGGACAGATTTGTCATTGTGAGCATTTTCATCCCGAAGTTGCGGCTCATTCTGATTCTGAACAGCTTCTTGGGAAGTAGCGACAGCTTGGTTTTTAGTGAGTTGTTCCATTCTTTAGCTCCTAGACCTTTAGCAGCAAGGTCCATATCTGACTTTTTGTTAACGTATTTAGCCACATAGAAACCAACAGCCATATAACTGGTAGCTTTAAGCGGCTCACCTTTAGCATCAACAGGCCACAACCAACCAGAACGTGAAAAAGCGTCCTGCGTGTAGCGAACTGCGATGGGCATACTGTAACCATAAGGCCACGTATTTTGCAAGCTATTTAACTGGCGGCGATTGCGTACCCGACGACCAAAATTAGGGTCAACGCTACCTGTAGGAAGTGTCCGCATAAAGTGCACCGCATGGAAATGAAGACGGCCATTAGCTGTACCATACTCAGGCACACAAAAATACTGATAGCAGTCGGCGTGTGAATCATTAGCCTTGCGACCCTCGGCAGCAAGAACCATACGACCAATATCACGAAAATAGTCACGCAAAGCATTGGGATTATCATAAAACGCCTCTAATCGGTCGTCAGCCAACGTGAGAGTGTCAAAAACGATAAACCAACCATCAGCATGAGCCTGTCGCATTGCATTCATCAAACGCTGAATAGCAAAGCCTCTACGCGATTTCATAGTGGAGGCCTCCAGCAATCTTGAACACTCATCCTTAATACCTTTCTTTTTGGGGTAATTATACTCATCGCGAATATCCTTAAGAGGGCGTTCAGCAGCCAGCTTGCGGCAAAACTGCGTAACCGTCTTCTCGTTCTCTAAAAACCATTTTTCGTCCCCTTCGGGGCGGTGGTCTATAGTGTTATTAATATCAAGTTGGGGGAGCACATTGTAGCATTGTGTCAATTCATCCATTAACTTCTCAGTAACAGATACAAACTCATCACGAACGTCAGAAGCAGCCTTATGGCCGTCAACATACATATCACCATTATCGAACTCAACGCCCTGCATACGAAAAGACAGAATCTCTTCTAAGAGCTTGCTGCGGTTATCCATCTGCTTATGGAAGCCAAGCATTGGGGATTGAGAAAGAGTAGAAATGCCACAAGCCTCAATAGCAGGTTTAAGAGCCTCGATACGCTCAAAGTCAAAATAATCAGCGTGACATTCAGAAGGGTAATAAGAACGAACCATAAAAAAGCCTCCAAGATTTGGAGGCATGAAAACATACAATTGGGAGGGTGTCAATCCTGACGGTTATTTCCTAGACAAATTAGAGCCAATACCATCAGCTTTACCGTCTTTCCAGAAATTGTTCCAAGTATCGGCAACAGCTTTATCAATACCATGAAAAATATCAACCACACCAGAAGCAGCATCAGTGACGACATTAGAAATATCCTTTGCAGTAGCGCCAATATGAGAAGAGCCATACCGCTGATTCTGCGTTTGCTGATGAACTAAGTCAACCTCAGCACTAACCTTGCGAGTCATTTCTTTGATTTGGTCATTGGTAAAATACTGACCAGCCGTTTGAGCTTGAGTAAGCATTTGGCGCATAATCTCGGAAACCTGCTGTTGCTTGGAAAGATTGGTGTTTTCCATAATAGACGCAACGCGAGCAGTAGACTCCTTCTGTTGATAAGCAAGCATCTCATTTTGTGCATATACCTGGTCTTTCGTATTCTGGCGTGAAGTCGCCGACTGAATGCCAGCAATCTCTTTTTGAGTCTCATTTTGCATCTCGGCAATCTCTTTCTGATTGTCCAGTTGCATTTTAGTAAGCTCTTTTTGATTCTCAAATCCGGCGTCAACCATACCAGCAGAGGAAGCATCA
>NZ_CDRJTB010000132.1:0-5434 GCF_976954365.1 Paenibacillus sp. Marseille-Q9583 | reverse complement strand
TTTGTATAGAAGTTCCTCTCTAACTCCTCCGAAAGAAGTTTCTTCAAAAAAACTGTTAATAGTATTATAACATTATTTTGAATACTATAGGAACAAGTGTTTGCTATACCTATAAACAAAAAATCTACTGGCATATTGCAATATACTAGTAGCTGTTAAAATGTACTTCTCGTATTTTAACTGCTTTTGTTTTATAACTTCCTCCTAACCCGTTTATGTCCCTTGGTTGATTTTGTGAAATTGATAAATTATTCAAGCCACAATGTACGGAATAATTGGGGCTTTTTCGGTAGAGAACACTCTGATTTCTCTTTAACTAAAAAAAGCAGCCGGCCAATTGGCTAGCTGCATTACAATTTTTTCAACGCTTCGCCTTATAAAACTCATGATACAGCTTCATAAGTGCCCGCTTCTCAATCCGCGACACATAACTCCGCGAGATCCCAAGCTCCTTCGCAATCTCCCGCTGCGTCCTCTCTTCCCCGCCCGTATCAAGTCCGAATCTGCCAACGACAACTTCTTTTTCACGATCATCCAAAATATCGAGATTTCGATAAATCTTGCTCTTCTCGATCTTCAGATCCACTTCTTTAATGACATCATCAGCCTCGGAGCCAAGGATATCGATGAGTGTAATTTCATTCCCTTCCTTGTCTGTCCCAATCGGATCGTGGAGAGATACGTCTTTCCGTGTTTTCTTCAAGGATCTTAAATGCATCAAAATTTCGTTTTCAATACAACGGGCAGCAAAAGTGGCTAGCTTTGTCCCTTTGTTCGGACGATAGCTCTCGATGGCTTTAATCAAGCCAATGGTGCCTATGGAGATCAGATCCTCCATGTCTTCTCCGGTGTTATCGAATTTTTTTACTATATGGGCGACAAGTCTCAAATTGTGCTCGATAAGCAAATTTCGGGCTTTAGCATCCCCTTCAGCCATCATGCCTAAGTATTTGCTTTCCTCCTGCTCCGAGAGCGGCTGTGGAAATGCGTTGTTCCTTACGTAGGATACCAGCAACGTCAGTTCTTTGATTAGCAACGCGATCGTACTTAAGAATCCAGGCAACTTGGCGACACCTCCCGCACTTGTACAATGAAACCGATCTGTTAGCCTTACGGGTTCATGGTCATCTTATTGTATGTGGGTAGATGCCTAGAAGTGCATGTACGGGGGAAATTGTACAAACCCATTGTTAGTCTCACGCTTTAGCTTCATAAAAAAATAACGCAGCTGCCTCAGCAAACCGCTCCAACCTGCATTTTTTCGGGATATCAACACTTTAATAGAGCGTTTACTAGACCAGTTTCCAACTAGTTAGGAAGCACTTATCCTGTTGACTTTTCAACATATAGTGATTAAAATAAACAACGCACACTAAATATAGTATGAATATGATTTTCCAGTATTTATAGCTTATCTATTCACTCTTTACAGTATTTAAAGTAGTTTTAATATATACAGGGGGAGAGACTCCATGCTAGTCGCATACGATTCAAAAACCGGAAACGTCAAACGCTTCATTGGTAAGCTTAAGCTGCCAGCTGTGCAGATTGAAGAGCATATGACCATTGACGAGCCTTATGTGCTTATTACATACACCACCGGCTTTGGACAGATTCCAGAGAAGGTGTCTACTTTCTTGAAGAACAATTATTCCAATTTGAAAGGCATCGCCGCCAGCGGCAACAAGAACTGGGGCGAGCTGTTCGCGCATAGCGCAGACTTGATTGCAGATCGGTACAATGTACCCGTTATCGGTAAATTTGAGCTGTCGGGCACATTTGGTGATGTGGAACGAATTAAACAGGAGGTGAGCCGAGTTGCGGCATATTGAACTAAACAACATGTTAATGAAGAGAGACGAAAGTGGTTTCTTTCAATTGGATAAAGACCTTGAGGCAGTAGCCGAATTTATGCGGGATGTAGAACGGCGGAGCTTGGTTTTTGAGAATACAAAAGCCAAGGTGGATTATATGATTGAACAAGATTTCTACGAAAATTTTTACGAACAGTACAGCTTGGCTGAGATTGAAGATGTCTACCAAATTACCCATTCTTACAACTTCAGTTTTCCATCTTATATGGCAGCTTCGAAGTTCTACACAGATTACGCTGTAAAAACCAATGACCGTAAGCAATATCTAGAGCATTATCCGGACCGTGTGGCGGCAGTTGCCCTTCACCTAGGACGCGGCAACGCCGATACTGCCGGCACGCTTGCCCGTTCGATGATGGAGCAGCGCTTACAACCTGCGACCCCAACCTTCTTAAATGCCGGCAAGAGCCGTCGCGGTGAGCTTGTCTCTTGCTTCCTTATCGAAATGGACGACTCGCTTAACTCGATCAACTATGTGCTCAATACCTGCATGCAGCTGTCGAAGATCGGCGGTGGCGTAGCCGTCAATCTGTCCAAGCTTCGCTCCCGCGGGGAGACGATCAAAGGCGTCGAGGATGCGGCCAAGGGCATTATACCTGTGCTCAAGCTGATGGAGGACGGTTTCTCCTATGCTGACCAGATGGGTCAACGTAAAGGTTCTGGAGCCGCCTACTACAACATTTTTGGATGGGATGTTCTTGAATTTCTCGACAGTAAGAAGATCAACGCCGACGAAAAAACAAGACTTAAAACCCTGTCCATTGGTCTGATCATTCCGAATCGCTTCTATAAGCTGGCGAAGGACAATGAACCGCTCCATGTATTTGCCCCTTACAGTGTGTACAAGGCTTATGGCACCCATCTTGATGACATGGATTTGGATGAAATGTACGATAAACTGCTAGCCGATCCACGTGTCAAAAAGAGAAGGGCCATGAGCGCACGGGATATGCTGACCAAAATCGCCATGATCCAACTGGAATCTGGCTATCCATATATTATGAACAAGAGCAACGCCAATGAAGCCCATGCCCTGAAAAACGTTGGACAGATCAAAATGTCCAACCTCTGCACGGAAATCTTCCAGCTGCAGGAGACCTCAGAAATTGCTGATTACGGACAGGAAGATACCATCCGCCGTGATGTAAGCTGCAATCTGGCTTCCTTGAACATTGTCAACGTGATGGAGCATGGCAAAATCCGTGAATCAGTACATGAAGGCATGATCGCCTTGACTGCAGTCAGCGATATGACCAGCATCTCTAATGCCCCAGGCGTAGCCAAAGCTAACAAAGAGATGCACTCCGTCGGTCTCGGCGTCATGAATCTGCACGGCTATCTGGCCAAGAACAAGATCGCTTATGAGAGCGAACAGGCTCGCGATTTTGCCCGGACCTTCTTCATGACCATGAACTACCATTCACTGGAGAAAAGCATGGAGATCGCTGCTGCAAAAGGTCATTCTTTCCATGGGTTTGAGGCTTCTGATTATGCTACCGGAGCTTATTTTGAGCGTTACCTGACTACGGATTACCGCCCTGTAACGCCAAGAGTACAAGAGCTGTTCGGAGATATTTTCATCCCGTCCCCTGCGGACTGGGAACAACTGCGGGATGCAGTACAAGCAAATGGTCTGTATCATGCTTACCGTTTGGCAATTGCGCCAACAGCCAGCATTTCCTATATTCAAAATGCTACTTCAAGCGTTATGCCTATTGTTGAGCAAATTGAGACCCGGACTTATGCCAATTCAACAACTTACTATCCGATGCCGTATCTGCGGCCGGATAATGTATTTTTCTATAAATCAGCTTACCAAATGGATCAGTTCAAGGTGATCGATCTAATCGCGGAAATTCAGCCCCATATCGACCAGGGCATATCGACCGTGCTGCATGTCAACAGTGATGTCTCAACCAGAGAACTGGCCCGTTCCTATCTGTACGCGGCGCATAAAGGCCTGAAGTCACTGTATTACACCCGGACCAAAAAGCTGTCCGTCGAGGAATGCCTCACCTGCTCGATCTAACTGGAAGGCTATAGCCGCAGAAAAGGAGATTGCCATATTATGACCGCTATCCAAGCTGTGAACTGGAACCGTCCCGACGACGATTTCTCATTGATGTTCTGGAATCAGAACATTATGCAATTCTGGACGGACGATGAAATTCCATTATCCGATGATAAAATGTCCTGGCTCACGCTCAGTGAGCAAGAAAAGGACTCCTATATGAAGGTACTCGGCGGACTCACGCTGCTGGATACGATTCAAGGCGGAGTAGGTATGCCGCAGATTATGGAGCATGTCGAAGGCCTTCAGCGCAAGGCTGTGCTTGGCTTTATGGGCATGATGGAACAGATTCACGCCAAATCGTACAGTAGCATTTTCACCACTTTGTCCTCCACGGAGGAGATTGACAGTGTGTTCCGCTGGGTTGAAGAGAACCCTTATCTGCAGTTCAAGGCAGAGACCATATCACAATATTACAAAAAAATAGAGTCACCCAAAGATCTGTACCTTGCCATGGCAGCCTCAGTGCTGCTCGAGAGCTACTTGTTCTACAGTGGCTTCTTCTACCCGCTTTATCTAGCTGGCCAAGGCAAAATGACATGCAGCGGTGAGATCATCGACCTTATTCTGCGGGATGAGAGCATCCATGGCGTATATGTCGGTGTGCTGGCGCAGGAGATCTTTGACGGGCTACCAGATGACGAGCAGCGTGAGCTACACCAGAAGCTGGTAGACCTCCTTAGACTGCTCCATGAGAATGAAGAACGTTATACCGAGCAGATCTACGCTCCCATCGGACTGGTGGACGAGGTCAAGACCTTCCTTAGATACAATGCTAACAAAGCCATGATGAATCTGGGACATGATCCGCTATTCGACGAGGAAGAGATCAACCCGATTGTTCAGAATGGCATCAGTACCCACACCAAACAGCATGATTTCTTCTCGAAAAAAGGTAACGGATACGTCCGGGCGCTTAACGTGGAGCCGCTGAAAGATGAAGATTTTCAATTTTAAGTATAGATAAAGCAAAAAAGTGCGGAGAAAATTCTCCGCACTTTTTGCTAACTGTAAGATTAGATTATTGCAAGCTTTTCAGGTATGTTCTAGCTTCTTCGTAGGTATCGTAAGCATCTGCAAAATCTCTACCAAAAATACGTTTCAATTGCATCTTCCAAATTGGGTTTTTAGTTACATAAGCCCATCCAGCTTGACCAGCTTCACTCGCCATCGCACCAGTAGGGGCTAGCATAGCTGCAACCTCAGGAGTAAGTACACTTTTAGATTCAGTTACATCAGTTGTTCCTGTAAATTTAGGTTTAACAAGCTTCATGATATTTTCAAAATCTTTCAGGTATCCTGGAACATCTTCAGCTGAAAAATCAATAGATACTACATCGATATGGTTCTCATTTTGGTTGTACTTAATTGTGTATGACATAATTATTATTCCTCCAAGTTTTAAAGTTATTTTTTAATAATAGTGATGAAATGTATGTAACTTCACAGACAAAAAATACCCGCCCCATGCTTTTTCAGGGCGACGACA
>NZ_CDRJTB010000131.1:0-5533 GCF_976954365.1 Paenibacillus sp. Marseille-Q9583 | reverse complement strand
TATTTTGGATTAATGATTGAGGAAGTATTTGATTTCTCTGAGGTGGAGGAAAATGATGAATCAAAAATATAAAGCGCGGATTCAAAAACGCCTACGTGCCAAAATAGTTATCGCTGTTATTGGTGGACTTGCTGTAATAGGTACCTATATCATTAAATTGCCCAACACCACGGCAGATTTTGCTTCTATTAATGCGTATATCACAGGATTTTTCTTGGGTATTGAAGGCGTCTGTGTAATGAACATAATACAGCTTAGAAAGCTGCTTAAAGACGAGAATGCGCTTGAAGAAATGGTGATCTATGAAGAAGATGAAAGAAATCAAAGTATCAAATTAAAAAGTTACAACTCCACTATAAATTACATGATTTGGTTGCTTTCATTTGGAAGTATTATCTCAGCTTTCTTCAATCAGGTTATCTTTTTCACATTGGCAAGTGTTCTTGTGGTCTTGTTAGTCGTGTCTTCATTATTCAAATGGTTTTATACTAGAAACTGAGTGGGGTACATAAGCTTTTTTCCATTTAAATAGCTGTCTCAGTAGTAGAATTCCTACTTGTGAGACAGCTCCTTTGCACCTCTTATTAACTGTATGATTTATTTAGTGTCTACCCGCTCCGCCACCACTGCTGACGCTACCCCCACCACCTGATGATCCTCCACCGCCGGAATAACCTCCACCACTGGAAGAGCTTGAAGAGCTTGAAGAGCTTGAAGAGCTTGAAGAGCTGGAAGAGCTGGAAGAATGTCTACCTGCACCTCCGCCACTGCTGGAACCTCCTCCACCACGGTTCTCGTTACTTGAGGAATAACGACCTGCGCCGCCACCTCTAGTAGATCCTCCTCCACCACTGTTTCCCCAGAAGCTTGACTGTGAGTTATTGGATGGTGTGTTTCTATGATGATGGTGGTGATTATGATGGTGATTATTATAACGTCTGTGCCAACGTCTACCATAACCGTAATCCGCTTGACCGTACCAATTCCCATACCGACGAATATTTCTTGGGCTATACGGATTAAATGGCAAACCGTACATTTCAATATATTTATTGCGTCTTGAAAGACCATATCCGAACAGTATGAGCGGAGCAAATATCAATAAGTAAATTAGAAGACCTTTGCCTACACTAACACTAGTCTCCTTTGCTGAAGTGGTTGTTGAGGAGGAATTGGCGGCTGTAGTGCCTCCACTATTTCCCGTCGCACCAACAGATTGATCCGCTCTAGCCAATAAGAAGCTGTACAAAGAATTAGAAGTTGCCGTAGCTCCCGTTCCGTAATCTTTTTTCACAAATTGGGGCTCAAGTACAGTATCCAAAATATTGCTGATTGCATCATTAGTTAGAACCTTGTCGATGTCCTTCCCTTGCAGAACATGATAGTTGTCTCCACCTATGTCTAGCACGAGCATTACATCCTTAGGGCCAGCAGCCACGGAGGCAAACTTCATGTAGGTATAATCCTGAAGTGTTTTATCTCCTGCGTTCTTTACAGTAACCACATAAATTCCGCTACCAGTTGTAGTTTTATATCTGTTGCTAGATTCGTTCAAATAATCCTTTGTTACTTTTTTGAGTACACCGGCATTATCTGATACATAGTTTTTGGTGCCGACACTCTCCACCCAGGTCCCACCCATGGCTTGAATAAAAGCGCCATAAGTTTTTCGTGCACCGTTACTATAAGTTTTTGCTGCAAAATCCGGCTCAAGATATTGAGAGAGAATATCTTTAATCTTACTGTTAGGCAACGTGTCCTCAACACCCTTACCTTGTACCGCCCAGTAGTCATCATCTTTTATAGAAAGCAGTAGCAAAAGCCCGTTATTCTTATCCGCAGAGCCTACGCCCCAGCTATTGAATAGCGAAGTTGCATACTCTTCCATCGAAACTCCATTTGTAGAATCGACTGTCACCACTACGACTTGAGCACCCGTATCCTGATGTAATTGAATTCCATAGTTCACCATGTAATTCTCAGCTTTCTCGTCGATCACATTCGCAAAATCATTCACATAAAATGACCCAGTATGCTTAGGTACAGCTGTCTTGGCTGAAGTTAAAACCGGAAGAAGCAAAACACTTAACATCAGGGTGGCAAGTGTGGTAAGAAGCATTTTTCTAAACATTCTGTAGTTCATATGTACCTCCTGCGCTATCATAATCTCTTTTATTTATCGGTTACGCTCAGTTTACACAATAGTTCCATTTTGTTCTATTCAATAAACCACACATCCAGATGTTACATAAAGCCCCGGCCGCCAAAATCACATAAAGAAATTAGCACTTTCAGGTTTAGATATAGCTATAATAATGAAAATAATAATAATTAGGTTAATCAGTATGCTTATGAAAAACTCTGATAATTTATTTTGATCTCTACGAAAAACTAAACGATTTAACTGAAACCCTAATGATATTCCCTCACCAATTAAATTAATAGGCAATAATATTAAAGGATAAAGTGCTATTACATAGAGTAATTTCCAAAGCAGCGCCCCAATAATAAATAAGAGAATTACAAGACCAATATGTATCAACGGCCACATTAAAATGATTGTACTGAACACGGATGTCCCTTCAATTAAAAATCCAAGCATTATTCCAACACTAATCAATAAACAAAGAAAACTCAAAGAGGAACCAAAGGATACAGCCGCGTGGCTGAATACCTTTCCATCGAATTGATCAATAATATCAATACCATATATAAAGCAAGCGATTGTTAAAATGATCAGAAGAATGAACTGAGAAACTCTAATCCCATTTAATCTATTCATGTTATTCTCCTCTATCTTCCTAATCCAGCGCAATATAATCTACTTCTGAATTCTACTAATCCATATGTACTTATTTTACTATCGTGAAATCTTTCTCACTCTCATGAATAGGCAGATCACTCATAGTTACTTTCTTTACAGATGCCCGTTTCAATGATTTCATGCAATGGACTAGAAATGAGATTTGCTGTTCTTCCCCTTGCACTTCTACCTCTACACTTCCGTCTTTTAAATTTGTAACCGTACCCGTTAATCTCATTCTTTCGGCTATCGTATATATTTCCAAGCGAAAACCCACCTTTTGAACTCTACCCGAGAAAACTAATTGTTTTCTAACGACAGGGCTAGAAGGAAATTCCTGTAACTGAATACGATTTGCATGCCAAATCACATAATTATTTCTAACTTTTTTGAACACATTCACACGTTTCATACTCCTTTTTTAGAACTACTACGATTTATGCTATATTGTACCATAGCTGTTGGTAAAATAAGGGGCTGAATTGATCACTCTTTAGTTACTAAATGCACAAAAAGACTCAGCATTCCGCTGAGCCTCCAAATTTGTATCAACTTCAAGTCATAGGTTGGTTCAAGCTATTCATTAAAATCAAACAGAGTAGTTGTTAAATAACGTTCACCAGTATCCGGCAAAATCACCACAATCGTCTTCCCTTTATTTTCTGGACGTTTAGCAATTTCTGTAGCTGTGTATACCGCGGCGCCAGACGAGATCCCTACAAGTAATCCCTCGGTCTTGGCAATTTCACGCGCTACATTAAATGCGTCTTTATTCTTCACCTGAAAAATCTCATCAACAACCTCTTTATTGTAAATCTCCGGAATGAAGTTAGCACCAATCCCCTGAATTCCATGCGCACTAGGCCGGCCACCAGATAATACCGGTGAATCAAACGGTTCGATAGCAACGATCTGTACCGAAGGGTTCTTAGCCTTCAAAGCTCCCCCAACCCCTGATATGGTGCCTCCAGAACCAACACCCGCAATAAAAATATCTACATTTCCATCAGTATCCCGCCAAATTTCCTCTGCAGTTGTCGTTCTGTGAATTTCAGGGTTAGCTGGGTTGCTGAACTGTTGTGGAATGAATGCATTTGGAATTTCCGCTGCCAATTCCTCCGCCTTTTTCAGAGCACCACTCATTCCTTCAGCTCCAGGTGTTAATACAAGCTTAGCACCAAGTGCAGCCATCACCTTACGGCGTTCAATACTGAATGTATCCGGAAGTACGATAATCAACGGGTACCCAAGGCTGGTCGCAGCCATTGCAAGGCCAATGCCGGTATTGCCACTAGTCGGCTCAATAATTACAGAATCATTATGAATTAAGCCTTTATCCTCAGCATCTTTGATCATCGCATAACCTATACGATCCTTGACGCTACCTCCAGGATTAAAAGACTCTAGCTTGGCAAGGATTTTTGCTTCAATGTTCTGAGATTTACTATATTTCGAAATTTCCAATAACGGTGTGTTGCCAATCAAATCAGTTACGCTTTTATATATATTAGCCATAATATTCTCCTCATTTCTTATTACCCTATCAGCTTACTTAGCATTAAGTCTAACAGGATTTAGAGTATATTATCAACTTGTTGTATTCCGTCTAACTGAAACGCTGGACTCTCGCACGATTAAACGGGGATCAAGCTGCACCCTTTGGTAGTCACCCGTAATATTATCCTGGATACGTTGCAAAAGAAGCTGAGTAGCTAATCGAGCTACTTCATTTCCCATGATCGAGACCGAACTAATCTGCGGACTTGTAATGGTTGTCCATGCGTTATTATCCACCCCTACCACTGCCACATCCTCAGGAACACGAACGCCTAACTCTTTAAACCTGTTTACGATCCCTATAGCGACCATGTCATTTACAGCATATATTGCATCTGGCATATGGGTCAGGCTATAGAAATAATCTGCAGCTTGTACCCCCGTTTGCAAAGAGAAATCCTCTCCAAAATAAACCAAAGAAATATCCACTTGATTAAACGCCTGCTGATAGGCAAGATAACGATCTTCAATGAGATCCTTCTGAGCTCCTGCGTAAGCGATTCTAGTTCGGCCAATATTGCTTAGATGTTCCATGATTAGCTGGCCCTCAAAACGTGACAGGCTTACGATATCCGCTTTGACATTCTCTGTAATGCGTTTTCCGTAGTTAATGATGGAGACAGGAACACTCGATTTATTAATTAGCTCTACCATAGTCTTAGGATAAGCAAGAGGCATGATAATGAGTCCATCAACATGTAATTTCTTGATCTCACGAATCGTTTCGAGCTCTGTCCGCGGATTTCCGGAAGTATTAATCTGAATGACTCGATAGCCGTCCTGTTTAGCTGCTTGCTCCACGGACCAGGCGATATCTGGAATAATGGCATTTCGAATGTCGGGAACAGCCAGAGCGATTTGCTTCGTTTGGCGAATCTTCAGACTTTGTGCAGAGGTATTAGGTGTAAAACCCATCTCCTCAATCACTTGCAGTACTAATGCCTTAGTCTTGGAACTAATTCCCTCCGAATTATTAATCGCTCTTGAAACAGTAGCAATCCCTACTCCCGCTCGTTTCGCTACATCCTCTATGGTTACTTTGTTTTTATTAGCCAAGTTGATAGTCCCCTCATTTTCGGAATCGTTTCCGTAATCGTAGCTATTATTAAATCGATCCGTCTCATTCAAGCCGTATTTCCAATGTATTAATTATAACATATATGTGCTTATAAA
>NZ_CDRJTB010000130.1:0-5950 GCF_976954365.1 Paenibacillus sp. Marseille-Q9583 | reverse complement strand
ATGAAAATTGGTGTGATGATAAAGAATATCTATTATTATGTGACTAATTGTGTTATGATTATTGTTTATGACGTGACAAATGGATTTAATGTTAAGAATAAATGTATTAGAAATTAAGGAGACTAGAATGACATTTAACGAACTGAATATTATGCCTGCGATTTTAAAGGCTTTAACCAAAGAAAACTATACATCACCTACACCTATACAGGAGCAATCGATCCCAGCTGTATTAGCAGGTAGAGATTTACTTGGATGTGCTCAAACGGGAACAGGAAAGACAGCTGCATTTTCTGTACCTATTATTCAATTATTAAGCGAACAAACAAGTCCCAATAAATCAAACAATGTGCGACGCATTCGCTCGCTGATCTTAACACCGACAAGAGAACTAGCGATTCAAATTGCTGATAACATAAAAGCGTATAGCCAATTCACAGATATCCGCTCTGCTGCCATCGTTGGCGGTGTATCACAGAAAGTACAAGAGCGTGCCTTGAATCAAGGAGCTGATATCTTAATTGCTACACCAGGAAGACTTATCGACCTGATCAATCAAAAACGTGTGGATTTACAGTATGTCCAAATTCTTGTCTTGGATGAGGCTGACCGCATGCTAGATATGGGCTTCATCCATGATGTAAAGCGAATTATCGCCAAAATGCCAACAAAGAAACAAACGCTCTTCTTCTCGGCAACGATGCCTACTGAGATCTCCAAATTGATCAAAACTTTGCTTGTGAATCCAGTAAAAGTAGAAATCACACCCGTGTCATCTACTGCGGATAGAATCGATCAATCGATCTATTTATTAGAGAATGGAAATAAGCAGAATCAATTGAATCTTTTGTTACAGGATAAATCAATCATTTCTGCTCTGGTGTTTACTCGTACAAAACGTGGTGCGGACCGTGTTACACGCGATCTAGCGAAAGTGAACATTTCTGCACAAGCCATTCACGGCAATAAATCGCAGAATGATCGTCAGAATGCATTGCGGAATTTTAAAAGTGGTGCAACCCGCGTTCTTGTAGCTACGGATATCGCCGCGCGAGGAATTGATATTGATGAGCTGTCTCATGTAATCAACTTCAACTTGCCAAATATTCCAGAAACCTATGTGCACCGGATCGGTCGAACGGGTAGAGCTGGGTTAAGCGGAACGGCAATATCTTTTTGCGAATCTGAAGAGCTTCCGTTCCTTAAAGATATTGAGAAATTGATCGGAAAATCGATTCCAGAAGTGAAGGATCATCCGTATCCGATGTCTCGTAAAACGCAAATGAAGACAGAAAGATCTTCGAAACCGTCAGGTTCGAGATCTGCATCTTCTAAACCATCGACTTCTAAACCATCGACTTCCAGACCATCAACAGCTAAACCAGCGGGGGCAAAACCTGCCAAAGCAAAACCTAAGTCTAACCCTCCATTAAAGCCAAAGTCCGAGTGGTTCACTAAAGGAAGACAAACGAGCAGCAGATAAGTTACTTTGAACGCTGTACGTTTTTTATAGTAAGACCTGAAAACCGTCAGAGAAATCTGATGGTTTTTTTGTTAGTTGATGATAAGAGGAATTCAAGATAGGGTATAGTTTTTGTAATATTAGGGTGGGGTGGAAGTTATGAAGAAGATATTTAAGGCACCTAATTCGATCGTATGCGAAGAAATCATTCCGAGTATTTTTAACTCATGGGACAAGGATGCTTTGTTACTTCGAGTAAATAATGGGAGTGGAAAGTTAATAACTAAATTTGGGGTGGATAACTCTGGTGAGCGATTGATGAAGTTAAAGATTCACAAGAGGTAGGGAATGACCTTAGTACTGCATTTGAAAAGGTTAAACCTCTACTGAGTATTCTAGAAAATGGTTATTACCTGATGTCTTATATAGAAATGATACCAACTAACGGAGAAGGAGAGTTTTTTTGGAACTTATTTACTAAGAGGAGAACGTATAATGCGTCAGCTGATGTTTTTTACAAGTACCATTCAAGCACTGTGATTCCAAAATTCCTTTTAGCTTCTCAACGAATCGATTGTTTAAACATTGAAAGAGTTATGAATATAGGGAGCAAATTAAAAATGGGGAGATCATGACTGGGCTCGCATATTTTTATGAAGGTTTTATGAGTACATTAATTGACGGACATCATAGGTCCACTGCTGCATACATAGAAAATAAAACTTTAGAATATCTAACTATACTTAAAGTTTCGGGTTATGGAATTGATAGTCATGAGCCAAAACATTTTTATGTTAGTAGTATGGGATATGAGTTCAAATTGCTCAAAAATAATAAGAAAGTCTACAACAATTTAAAAAAGGATTTTTCTTCGAAAAAAGCTAAGCTTACAGCGGATGAGATTCAGTTCATTATTGAAGACTGCGAGAAAATTAAATGTGAGAGAGAAGTGTCAAATGAAAATAGAGTTCTAGACTGAAAAATAAAGTGTTAGACTCGGCAAATAAAGTATTAGACTGACACTGCGTTATTAAGGTAACGGGCAGGTTAGTTCAATAGGACACGACATAAATTTGTTTAACCAGACATCTTCATTTAGAATAAAAGAAGAGATAGAAGGGAGTGTCGCAAATGGAATACCTATCAATTACGATATCACTTGTGTCCTTAGTTGTATGTTTAACTGTGTATAACAAAGTAAGTGCCATGGAAGCTCGTATCAAAACAATGCACGTAAACGTTGACCAAATTGTCAAGTCTGAAGGTCTGCCCCCACATCTTGTTCAAAATGAGGTTCTCCAGCTCGTACGTAACGGCAAGGAAGTAGCAGCTGTTAAAAAAGCGAGAGAAGTGCTTGGTTTGTCACTATTAGAAGCGAAGCAATATGTGGATGCCCTAAAGGAATAGCTGCAACAATGCGTCCATTCAAATAATAGCTCAAAAAAGACTATCGACAAGTCCATTCGATAGTCTTTTTTATGATATATTATCAAAAATTAAACAGGAGTAGTAATATTGCTGTCGATGGTACCTTTGCGGTAATGGCTTTAAGCTAATGGGCAGGTTAGTTAAAAGGGCGTTTTATTGAAATTAACCGAAGTAAAGGAATAGTGAAATGTTTACGGTTCTTCTTGAACTAACGGGACACGATAGCTCAATAACGACACAAAGGCAATCGATCAGTGGATCGGTTGCCTTTGTTCAGCTAACGGGCAGTATAGTTAAATAAGCACGGAGAATGTACCAATAGACATCCACTTGCAACCGAATGAGAGAGCAACATTTCAAATGTTATCCTGTGATATAACTATATTTGAATTCGGACAAGGAGATGAAAGCATGAGTAAGTTGGAAGGTAAAATCGCTTTAATAACTGGAGCGAGCCGAGGAATTGGCCGCAGCATCGCATTGCGTCTTGCACAAGAGGGCGCATTTGTCGTCGTGCACTATGGAAAAAGAAGAAATGAAGCGGAGGCAGTTGTTCACCAGATCGAGCAAAGCGGAGGTAACGCGTGCGCAATTGGTGCTGACCTAAGCACTCTCGAGGGCATTCATGATTTATTTTCGGTACTGGATGATGACATTCGGAAACGTACAGGCGGTAGCGGATTCGATATTCTTGTCAACAATGCTGGAATCGGTCAAATAGTTAGCCTAGAAGAGACAACTGAAGAATCTTTTGACGAGGTGATGAAGATTAACGTAAAAGCACCGCTTTTTGTTACCCAGCAAGCTTTACCGCGTCTAAAAGACGGGGGGCACATTATTAATATTTCTTCCTTTGTGACGCGCGTAGCCTCTCCAAGTGTGTTCACCTACAGCATGTCGAAAGGGGCCATCGACACATTTACGCATCTTCTTGCCAAACAACTGGGTAACCGTAATATTACGGTAAACGCCATCCAGCCTGGCATTATTAACACAGAGATGAATGCCGGGACGTTACAAGATCCCCATGGACAAAAATATGCGGCCGGTCTCTCAGCCTTCAACAGGTGGGGAGAACCTGAGGATGTAGCGGATATTGTTACCTTTCTTGCTTCGTCGGACAGCCGTTGGGTAACTGGTCAATTGCTCGATGCAAGCGGTGGATCTCACCTATAAGTAAAATCATTAGATGAATCCCACACTTTATGTTCATTGCACTATTACAATCCCACCCGATTTAAGGGATGAAACAGAGTGTTTCATGTAAGTATGCTTGTATCCTTGATTAAGCTAACGGGAAACGATAGCTCAATAAGCACGAAGAAACGGCAGCTGATGAATTGGCTGTCTTTTTCTCAACTCCCTCAAGAACTTTGATATAATATGGGTATCTGGACTATAAGTATGAAAGGGGAGTACAACAATGAATAAAATTTTGCGCAGCAGCTCGGCGGAAGCTGAGATTAATACCCTTGGGGCGGAACTGATCAGCTTCAGAAAGCTGGATCCGGAAGCTGAATACATCTGGAGCGGTGACGCCACGTATTGGACAGGCCGTTCTCCGGTGCTGTTTCCCATTATTGGTGCGGCCCGGAACGGAGAGATTAAGGTGGACTGCAAAGCCTATAAGATCGGCAATCACGGATTCGCCAGACGCAGCGAATTTACGCTGGTCCAAGAAAGCGATACCCACGCGGTTTACCGCCTCTCTTATGATGAGAAAACCCTGGCCAGTTATCCTTTTAAATTCAACCTATATATTACATATAAACTGAATGCAAGCACACTGGAACTTAGTTACCGGGTGGAAAATAGCGATGAACAGGATATCTTCTTCCAGCTCGGAACCCACCCGGCGTTCAATTGTCCGCTTGATGACAACGGTAGCCTGAACGATTACTATCTGGAGTTCGCTGAATCGGAAAACCTTGAAAGGTTGTTCTTGAATTCGGACGGCCTGCTGATCAGCGGCAAATCGGAGCCCGTTCTGAAACAAGAGACCATCCTGCCTTTATCCCATGAAATGTTCGCCGAAGGCGCATTGATTTTCCGAAATGTGAGCTCTCGGCAGATTTCGCTTAGAAGCAAGCACTCCTCCAAAAGCGTAGTTGTCAGCTATAAGGGTTTTCCCGACCTCGGCATCTGGCAGCCTTTGAACGCTCCCTTCATATGCATCGAGCCTTGGCAAGGAGTAGCGGATATGGACGTCTTCGAAGGTGAACTTCAAGCTAAAGAGGGAATAATCACCCTGGAGCCGGGGGCGAATTTCACAAGCTCCCTGACCATAGAAATCAACTGACGATCCGAAGGGATCTGCAGGGTTCTCAACTGGTTAAGCTCGGCTCCATACCTTTGCAAAAAGCATCAATCTATTGGAGAGGGCACTGAAGAACTTACGTTTTTCTTAAGGAGTATGTATAAACTTCAAAAAAGAAGACATTCAACCCCATTTTTAGGAAGAATGTCTTCTTTTTTAGCTCTATTTTATTCAATTTATCCCTATGTTTTCAATCTGTTAACTTCAATATCCGCTTTAAGTTCACGGCGAATATCGTCATCGCACCTTGTAATTCCATACCAATCAGACCCGAGGATGTAGCTACATCATACCCGTGCCCATGTTTAAGTTCGCTATTCTTCGCTTCAATTTTGTAGCGTTCCTTAGATTTTTCTTTAAAGTACTCTGTTTCCTGGAACGCAATCTGTTCCGAATGTTCTTCAGATTTAATCGTTACAGAGTAGGTTTTGCTCTTCGATCCTTCTTTATAACAACCCTCTTTAAACGGACAACGCTTGCACTGTTCCACGTTAAAATAATAGGTGTCTGCTTGGTTTTTGTCGATGCCTTTCTTGCCCTGTCGAGCCTTCCGAATAGCCATATGACCGGCTAGTTTCATCAGTTTCGCTCGTTAAAATCAAGGCCGTCGAAGTGAAGTGGGGTTTTATTACTCCTTTATATCGAAGTAAGGAGCATTCAAGATAATTAGGGAGCAGACTGCCACGGGTGGCCTGTTCTCTTTTTTATTGAAGTAGGCGTCAAATCGTGGATGCCGTTGAGCT
>NZ_CDRJTB010000129.1:0-6052 GCF_976954365.1 Paenibacillus sp. Marseille-Q9583 | reverse complement strand
ACGCCGGGGCAATTGTTATGACAATGCCTCGATGGAGAGCTTCTTCTCGCATCTCAAAACGGAAGGACTCTATCCATATCATATCCGAAATATGGATGAGGCACAAAGGAAAATTGAAGATTACATTCGATTTTATAACCAACATCGGCCACAACGAAAACTAAATAAGCTGCCCCCGGTAGAGTACCGGAAACAGCTTATTGCCTAGGGTCTTTTTTCAGTGTCTATAAAATGGGGGCTTGACCATCTGCTCAAAGGTCCTTTTTCTTCTCGTATTTTTGAATTGGTGTAAACCTGTGTCTAGGCACGTCCAATTTATACGTACGCACTTACCAACCACAATCAGTTCGCTTCCCTTATTTCTAGAGGGTGAAATAAGGGAATGATAGAACATCCACACCATAACGGAGGCTTGCAACCAAACTTATGTACGATGCACCTTCTAGCTTCACAGCAGATCTTATTTGTAGCTTTATTCTGTTTTTTTGGCTTACTATCGGACCGCGATGCAGTTTTTGGCCTGAAAAGTACCCAATATAATGCTCTTAAGAAGCAATAACGTCACTGGAGTCCAAAACCCTGCACAATAGACGATTATTTTGTAAATAACGTCATCTGAGTCCAAAACTCGAAGAAGTGGACTCACTCCGTTCGTGGAGAAACTAAGTACACACCAGAAGGGCTGCAATACCAATCACCACAAGAAATAGTACCTGAGCACATACCCATGATTCCTCGATTATTTGCATTCTCGTCATACATCATTTTAACTTTTTCAATTAGTAGTGGAGAATAATGTTAGAATATCTTATATATAGATATCCAATGCTTTCCTGGGAGGAGCACTAATATGCGCATATTCATATATATAGGACTGGCTTTTTTTGTGATCTCTGGTATATGTGTTGGCGGATTTACGACAGGTACTCAGCAAAGAGGGAATTTTTATTCGGAATCCAAAGAAGACCGTAAAATTAAAAACAAAGTAGCGAAATGGTCTGCTTTAGGAGGGGTTCTTTCCATGGCTATAGCTGGACTAGTATATATATTGTGATTTTTACCTCACTCAAGTTCAAGAGTGGTATAGAGTGTAAATACATGACTTTTTACAAGAACCTTTAGACCCTTGATGTTTTTGCCTTTGAGGTTTTTGTATTTATAGTTCTAGTAAAATGGAATTTAATATAACAGTCACAATTATTCTTATCATCTGACATTATTTTATATTTTTCTTGCAAAGGTATATCTTTCATAGGATAATATGGGTATATTTTCCTAGTAGAAGTTGAAAAAAGATATTATCTGAGAGGAAGTAGAATATTGAAAACAAAGAAACCTTTTTTTAAAAAATGGTGGTTTTGGCTTATTATTGTTTTTGTTGTAATTGGGGTGATTGGATCACAGGGGAATGATAGTGAACCTACAGTATCAAAATCAGAACCAGCAGTGGCAAAGGTAGATGATACTGTAGCAACAGAGAAACCGGTCGAAAAGGAAAAGCCTACCAGCAAGCCTACTGAAGAGCCAAAGGAAACGATGATAACTGAAGTTGGACAAACCATCACAACGAAGAATTTTAAGCTCACAGTTGAATCTCTGGAAAAGCCCAAGGGAAACGATTATGTACAACCATCAGAGGGTAATGAGTTTGTAGAAATCGGAATTATACTTGAGAATATTTCCAGTAAAGATTATATGGTAAGCTCTATGCTAATGTTCAATGCATACCAAGACAGCTTCTCCATAAATGAAGATCTCTTGGCTCATACTTTGGATAGTCAAGTAGGAACAATGGACGGCGCTTTAGCTGCGGGAAAGAAAATTCGTGGCAAACTAGCTTACCAGCTTCCTAAGGATTGGAAAGAACTTGAAATCAATACTGATTTTACGGTTTTAAGTTTTAGTTCAGATGGAGAAATCAAAATCGTTCTTCAAAATAAATAGGATATTTCACATATAAGAGTCTCGCCAAAGCTGGTGGGGCTTTTTTTATCGTTAAACCTGATAATCTGCATTTACATAAAGTACCAAACCGATTATATTGAAAGAAAAGCGTAATGGATGAGGGGTGTTATATTTGGCGAAGATTTTTAATGAACATACAGTTTCATTTAAACAAAAGTTATCTCCGATCCCTGAGTTTGCCTGGCATACTAGTGAGAGGTTAGCTGAGATCGCTAATTCTAAACATCTTGTCTTCGACATAAGATCGCTTGATCCAGATAAATATTCCTTTCCTTATCATTTTCATAGAAATGCTGAAGAGATATTTGTAATTTTGACGGGAAAAGCGATGTTAAGAACCCCTGAAGGTTTTTCCGAGGTTTCTGAAGGTGATGTACTATTTTTTGAAATGGGACCTGAAGGAGCGCATCAACTTTATAATCATACGGATGCCCCTTGCAAGTATCTTGATCTCCGAACGAACCAGGGTATAGATGTTTGCGAATATCCGGACTCAGGTAAAATCAACATTCTCCCCTATCAAGAAATTTATCAGGCGAATCAACAAGCGGACTATTATAAAGGAGAAGAGCAGGTAAGGGAGAAGTGGAACGGAATGGAGGATCACACTTGATTCAAGATCGATGGTTCACAGTCACGAAAATTGATCCAATTACCTATGCAATCAGTGAATATGGACATTGGGAAAAGGTGCACTCTTTTTTGTTGTTAGGGAAAGAACAAGCGGTGTTGATTGATACGGGATTAGGCATCGATAATATAAAAAGAATAACGGATCAGTTAACGGATTTACCTATCGTTGTCATCACTACGCATGTGCATGCAGACCATATAGGCAGTCATGGACAATTTGAGACGATCTATGTTCATAAAGAGGATGAGGATTGGCTTATTAATGGAATACGAGGTTTGTCCCTTGCCCAGATCAGAAAAGATATGAGCCGAGATATTACTCTCCCTGTTCCTGAGACGTTTGATCCCAATACGTATACACCTTATCAAGGGAAACCAACAGCTCTATTGCGAGAGGGAGATGTGCTTGATTTAGGCGGGCGTAGATTAGAAGTTTACCACACACCGGGTCATTCGCCAGGTCATATTAGCATCTTTGATCATGCCAACGGGTATCTGTTTACAGGGGATTTGTTGTATGATGTTACGCCAATTTATGCCTTTTATCCCTCTACTAGTCCGCTAGATTTAGTGGCTTCTTTAGAAAAGATTGCGCAAATTCCAAATGTATCTCAAGTATTCGGTTCTCATAATACGTTGGGTCTAGATCCAGCTATTTTGCAAGAGGTTATGAAGGCAGTTCGTGAATTACGTGAACGGGATCTTGTTGCTCATGGTACGGGCATTCATCAATTTAATGGATTTAGTGTGCAATTTTAAAATGAATGTTGGATGCAGCGAAAACGGCCCTCTCAAAAGGACCGTTTTTTTGTTTTTCCTTAAGGTTTTCAAAATTTCTAATCGGGAAAGGTAAATTGAAGTAATAATAGGCGGAAAGGGGGCATTCATTCGGACACGATTGACCTGAAGAACGCATGTAATTGTTGGACTTGGGAGTAAGCTTCTTTGTACTGATTATCGGATTGTTGAATGGGCAATAAGCCTGGTAAGAAAGAAATACTATACACAGGTATTTCATTGCTGTTCATGTATATTTTAAGCGTAAGTTCCTCAATAACATCAGCCTCTTCGTCACCGCTATTAACCACATGAATATCCGCACTTGAAGCAGTTGATTTGCTGTTTTGTTGTCGTTTAGATACTTTTGAAAGGGTTAGTGCGTTAACAACAATCTCTGATCCCATTATATTGTCGAACGAGTATAGCTTTGCTATTGCTTTTTTGCTTGTTTTCGGATAGCTGGTACCTATTGCTATTTTTTTATAAGGTTCATTAAGGGCGATCAAGTGCGATTGATTGGGCGGAATGAATGTTTTGGTGAATATAATATTAAAAGATGAGGTTGCGTTTAATAGCTTAGAAAGTTCAGAAGAAGTAGATAGTTTTTTTAATTCTATAATAACGGCACTTAGAATTAAGACTCCTCCTACAATGGCAAACATATACATTAAGAAAATCAGCATGTAATCACACCTCCAATGATCTCAGTAGAGCAAGATTTATTGCTTATTGAAAGATATGCCTGAATTCTTTCTACTAGTATCTGTTAAGAGCGAAAATCGTGTGAATTTAGGAAACGACTACTGATTAGAAAAAGAAAAAGCACCCAGAGATCTGCCGATTTTGCAAGCTGAGTGCAAAATTGGGGCAACTGCTGGAGTGCTTTGTTGAGAGCTTTTTAAAATAAATATGTCAAAATCATAAGAAATTGAAGGCTGTGATTTGATCGGTATAAACAATTAGCTGTTTGTATTCGATCGGAGATTCATAGTGAGTATAGGGTCTTACATAAACATCATTAAGGACTACAAAGTTATAGCTGAAATTTTTATCGGGATGTTCCGCACCTAAATAAGATATGTATTCATCTACAATGACATCATCCATAAGAGATTTTAAGTCAAAAACATCCTCTTTATTGGAGGTGGAAGGGGAGATGGTCCCTTGAATACTGCCGAATGAGGTGAGTAAATTCACTTTTTTTCCACTCGCTTGATCGTTATTTAACAATAAGCCAGAGAGTTTAACAAGTGCATCGACTTTAAAATCGACGAGGGTTCTAATTTTTGAGTTGTTCAAAACGAGACACTTCCTTTCAATTTGAAATCCTGTTAACATTATTCGACATATAACCACATAATTCCTATTAGGTCATCAAAAATACATAAATACAAACACGCCCCTCCATTGAACCATGAGTGAGGCGTGTTTATATATAGAGATAGATTTAATTCCTGATTGTTACTCGTGTTCCAATCGGAACAATCGCAGCTAGTGCTAACACATCTTCATTGTACATACGAATACAACCGTGGGATACTTCGTGCCCTATGGATGAGGGATCATTATTTCCATGTATCCCATAGTGAGGCTTAGATAGACCCATCCAAAAGACCCCAAATGGACCACCTGGATCGGGTTGTTTGTTAATGATTGTGAATTCACCAAGTGGTGATTGAGTTAACATTTTACCGATTCCGACTGGGAAGCCCCTGATCACAATGTCGTTATCAAGAAGATAAAGCATACGCTGCGTCAGATCAACTATAATCCGATAATTTGGCATTGTGCAACACTCCTTTCTAATTAAGATATGAGCAAGATGCCTAAACGGTTATTCATTAAAAATGGTCATTTTAGCCAATGGGAACAAGTGTTCTTGGTGGACTATTGGAGTTAGATAACGAAAAAAACTGTTCCGCATTTGCGTAACAGCTTTGATAAAAATATAAGAAAGCATATATTTCCTTATACTTCTCGTAGAAACGGATACCGTCCTTTAAAGGGCGGTATCCGTTTTCGCTTGGTAGGAGTGCATACTTAGTGGATATCTCGAAATAATCCGATAACTCTGCCGAGAATGGTCACGCGATTAAGGCGAAGAGGCTCGTACGCCGGATTCTCCGGCTGAAGACGTATATGATCACGTTCTTTATAAAAAGTCTTAACGGTTGCTTCATCTTCTTCGGTCATAGCTACAACGATATCTCCGTTATCAGCCGTTTGTTGTTGACGAACAATAACATAGTCGCCATTCATAATCCCAGCTTCGACCATACTGTCACCTTGAACCGATAACATAAATACTTTGTTATCTCCAACATAGTGAGTTGGAAGCGGGAAGTAGTCTTCAATATTCTCAGTAGCAGTGATAGGAACCCCGGCGGTAACCTTACCTACGACAGGAATGCGAGCGACGGTTTGCGCGAAATGATGGACATTCTCGGAATCCTCTTGGCCAAGCAATTCTATCGCACGAGGCTTCGTTGGATCTCGACGGATAAGTCCCTTCTTCTCTAGCCGATCTAAATGACCGTGAACTGTGGAGCTGGAAGCAAGACCAACAGCTTCTCCAATCTCCCGGACGGAAGGAGGATAACCCTTGCTGCGGACTTCGCTACGTATAAATTCCAGGATCGCCAGCTGGCGACTTGAAATCTTTGACATTGGAATC
>NZ_CDRJTB010000128.1:0-6428 GCF_976954365.1 Paenibacillus sp. Marseille-Q9583 | reverse complement strand
AAGTCTAGAGGTGATTAAAATAAACCAAATCGCAAACAATTCTATTCGTGTTAAAAAGATCAATCAGGAGCTTATCAAGCAAGCCTTGAAGTCGATGAAAGAAGGAACCAAATCAACAATTGCTACCGCCACCGGATTAAGTATTGCCACCTGCGGGAATATCCTGAATGAGCTTATGGAGACAGGTGAAGTCATTGAGACGGAGCTGGAGGCTTCGAATGGAGGTCGACCGGCCAGACGATTTATCTATAATGTCGATTTTACTTATATTGCATGTATCTATGCCAAGATAGAAGATGGTATAGAATCCTTAACTTATGCTGTGGCTAATTCAGTTGGTGAGCGTGTTGATCAAGGATTTTTAGAATTAGAGTACATTGACGCAGCAGCCATCGATCATCTACTGGGCACACTAATCAAGCAATATAACAACATCAAAGCAGTGGGTATTGGAATCCCTGGGCTAGATCACCAAGGTGTTATCAATATTTGTGATATTTATACGTTAATTGATATTCCCTTAGAATCCCAATTACGTGAGAAATACGAGATTGAGGTTACGATCGAAAATGACATGAATCTGACGGTTTACGGATTCTATAAACAGCAGGATTATGAAGAGGATAAAACCATTGTTGTCGTAACTTTTATCAAAGGAACCTTTTCAGGTGCAGGGATCATGATTGACGGCCACATTCACAAAGGAAATACTAGATTTGCGGGTGAAGTCTCTTTTTTACCCTTTGGAATCTCGCGTGAAGAGCAAATTATTCACATGGGTCAAACCGATACCTTTATCCCTTTGGTAGCCCACACCATCTCGTCTTTGACGGCAATTATTAATCCTGAGACTGTAGCCCTCACAGGGAATCAAATCAGACAAGAGGATGTGCCTCATATTTACCGAAATTGTCTGGAAGTCATTCCAGAGGAGCATATGCCTCACTTAATCGTGCTGGATCAACCTGATAATCACTATATGAACGGATTAATTGCGATCACGCTGGAAAGCTTGACCTATTCATTGCAACTGGTTGAGAAGCGCCGGTAAAACCAACAAGAACTGCAGGAGGAATTACGAATGGCAACAAACAAAGAGAATATGATTGCAGGAAAGCTTTACATGGCTGGTGGAGAAGAATTAGCAAGAGATAGCAAAAGATCCAGAAAGCTCACTCGTTTATTTAACAATACGACCGAAGAACAAGGTGAATATAGAGTAGAATTGCTTAAGCAATTATTCGAATCCACGGGTGATTCGTTGCATGTTGAGCCGCCTTTCCGCTGTGATTATGGCAGCAATATTACCGTCGGAAATAACTTTTACGCCAATTTCGACTGCATTATCCTGGACGTAGCAAAAGTAACGATAGGTGAGAATGTTCTCTTTGGACCTAGAGTAAGCGTTTATACCGCTGGTCACCCCATTGATGCGGACGTTCGTATTAGTATGCTTGAATTCGGCACACCGATTACGATTGGAAACAATGTCTGGGTTGGCGGAAATGCCGTTATCAATCCCGGAGTAAATATTGGCAACAATGTAATCATCGGCGCAGGCTCCGTCGTGACTAAAGATATCCCTGACAATGTAATCGCGGTTGGGAATCCTTGCAGAGTGCTAAGAGAAATTACAGAGGACGATAAACAACACTGGGAAAAGCTTAAAGAAGAGTACTATAGAGACACCGAGCAATAAAGATACCCGATTCTGGAGGTTCTCACGTTGAAAAAGCGTTTTGGCGGATTTAATAAGGTCTATGCCATGCAATTGGCAACGATCTTTTTGGGGTTTATTGTGTTTGGGATATCAGAAAATATTAAAGGGCCAGCCATTCCAAGAATTCAGTTTGACTTCAGTCTCGACGAAAAGCAGCTGGGTACTCTTTTATCCCTAAACGCACTAGGTTATTTGATCGCCTGTTCCTTCACAGCTGTATTGGTTCGTAAGTGGGGGATCAAGGCTGTCAGTATTATTGCTTTCGCATCCATGATATTCTCTGGCGTTCTAATTTACATCTCACATAGCTATCCCCTCTTCTCGGCTTCATACTTCCTGATGTATATCGGAAACGGAATGCTTGAGATTGGACTTGCCATTCTGGGAGCACGTATCTTCATTAAAAATACCGGGACCATGATGAACTTATCCCATTTCTTTTACGGATTTAGTTCCACGTTAGCTCCCCTACTGGCAACAGGCCTGATGACGGTAAGTATATTCGGTCATACTCTGGATTGGCGCGGAATGTATCTAATAATGCTTAGCCTTTCTTTACTGCCTATTTTATTTGCCTTACGGAGTACGTTTCCGGGTGACGATCTTCCACATGAGGACCGTATTCCCTTAAAAACACTTGTCCGTGATCCTGCTTTATGGTTAATGGTTCTTATCCTTTCCTTCGGAGTAGTATCGGAGCTTGCTGTAGGCGGATGGCTCGTAAATTTCCTTGAAAAAGCATACCTGTGGGATACGGTTACTGCATCTGGGATGCTGTCGACCTTCTTTCTCTGCTTCTCGTTAGCAAGGCTTCTGCTGGGGCCGGTTACAGATAAGATTGGATTCAACCTATCGCTTATCATATTTTCAGCCTTCTCTGCCCTGTGTACTTTTGCCGCAATTTTGGGTGGTGAAAAGCTCGCCTTTCTATTCGCCGCAGCAGGTATTGGGATTGCGATGATTTATCCAACGGTTATGGCTTTTATCGCGAAAAGATATCCACATGGCAGCGACACCGCCATCACATTTACAGTCACATTAATGGGAGTGGGTAGCGTAATTGGTAACTATGCTATAGGTGCAGTGATCGAAGGCGTAAAGCGGCTTTACGGTGCGGAGTCACAAACAGGCTTGCTACGCGGACTTCAAGCTGGCTATGGTTTTATCGGATTATGTGCAGCGATATGCGCGATATCCGGTTGTGTGTTATATCGTTATTTACATCGCCGCCAAGAACTTATCTAACCTCATCTATAATACTTAAAAAACCTGTCGATTTAATCGGCAGGTTTTTTTGGATTTTAACTGTAGCTTCCCTGTATGTGCTGCACCGAACGATGACCAAGATCATCAGTTGATGGACTAAGCGATCCGCAGCCCACTCATCAGCTCCAGTATTTTTCTGAAAATTTGCTCCTCTTCGTTGCTCACCTTTTCCGTTGCCAATTCACCAAGCTCTGTGTGTTCTCCAACACAAACTGAATGAGCGGAATGTCTAAACATTTCTATGTCGTTAGCATCGTTACCAAAAGCAATAAATCGCTGCATTTCAACGCCTAATTGTTGTAATCCTGTCCATTTATTTATGCCTTTAGGGCTAATATCAATAATGTCCTCTTGACCATGTCTATAAATCACAACAGGTAGTCTATGTAGTTGATCTAATAACTGTTCCCCGTTAAGGCTTCTCAAAATAACTACTTTCACAAGCTCATCCAGCTCAGATGGACTTACATTTTTGGCGCGTTGTTCTGGATCTACATTTCTTCGAATGGGATGATCATCAGAACCCGAATATGAATAATCCCAGTGACTGTCAATCAAATAAGCTGCATTAAACTCTTCTATTAATTTTAAGAGGATGTCCGAAGTTTGCGCGTCAAAATGTATCGTCGAAATAACCTCTCCACCTTTTGCAATAAATGCACCATTCCCGCCAACCATAGAAAAATGATGCATATGAGCAGGCAACACAGGCAACAAATCACGAATAGGCCGGGCTGACGCAAAGATGACTTCATGACCTTTTTCAATTAGAATATCCAAGGCTTGTACGATTCGTTCACTCAAAGGTTTGCCGCTAAAACATATGGTTCCATCTAAATCAAAAATAAATTTCATCGTCTGTATCCTCCCCTTTTTCTCTATAATAACGAGTTCGTATATAATAGAAAGGACCGATGTCCAAAAAGGAGTACGCAATGAAAACTATTCAGGATCCAAATCTTATAGCACATTACATTACCCAATTTAATCTAAATCAAGTATTCACAACATCAAAACATGCTTTAATTCAGTTACGTGTCTATGAGCAGAATGAAATCATTTTGCATGAGGGCGATGAGCTGGACGGAATTTATTTTCAAGTGGAGGGGCGTACTAAGGTCTCTTCGAGTGTGGGAACGGGAAAATCCTTGTTATTACGGTTCTGCTCACCCTTGTCATTATTCGGGGACATTGAGTTCGTGCAAGAGGTCGTAGTCCAATCACAAGTGGAAGCGGTACAACAAACCTCTCTCTTATTTATCCCGAAACAAAAGGTTGAGTCTGACCTAATGGATAACCATAGCTTTAAAGACTTATTACTGAAACATCTTTCTTACAAGCTTCTAACCTGCACATCCGCATCACGAACGAACTTACTCGGTGCTGTCGAGGAACGACTTGCAAGTTATTTATTAACGATTAAGCTCGAGCGGGAGTTTGGAAAAGAAATTCAGACACCCTATATCCCAGATATAGCTTCGTTAATTGGGACTAATCCCCGCCACTTAAACCGTGTCATTCAGCGGCTCACCGACATGGAGATCTTATATAAAGTTAAGCAAGAAATTGTAGTACTCGACTGGGAGCGTTTGGATGAATTATCTAACGGAATACGATTTGAATAACCTAAAAGCCCATCATTTAATTGAGGATAAAATGATCGATGTCATCATAACGGATATCGATCTTTTCTCCGTTTCTTTTGACAAGATTTATATACAGAGGAGCTGTATCAACACTTCCGCCACCCACCAACACATGGTAGTCATCATTGATTTCATATTTACGGATGAATAAACCTGAACCGACGTCTTCAAACGAATAGCCAACAAAATCCTTCCACGACAACGCCTCGCCTTGCTGAGCTAGATCCCGTACTTCATCCATGGATAATATCGCAGCTTTTTTATCATTACAGGCTGAAAGTATAATCGTCAAAGCAAACAATAACAGCATTATCAAGTTACGCTTACTTCTCATTCATAAACCTCCCAACTCTATATTTTGTTATTTATAGGAAAATATAAGGTAATAATAACATAACTTAGACTAGATGTTAAAAAGGAGTAAAGCCCTTTTGGGGGTGCTTTACTCCTCTTGAAATCTTTACTAGGGAGGGATATTGGATGGGTCCGCAAGCTGCGACTCTGGAAAATGAATATAAAAAAACAGGTCAATCATGGTGGTATCTGACCATAATCACCCTGTTTAAGTAAAGCTTTAGCGTAAATTAAGTTATGCTTTTCAAGCAATTACGTGCGTACAAACGAAATCAAGAAACCTTGTAGCAGTATTACATGAGTTAAGTGAGCCGTTAATTGAATAATGAGTTCAATTGGCACTGGTTAGCCCACACAAAAAAATCACTTTTATTACAATGCATCGAAGAATAATAAACTAACTATTTTCCGTCTCATCGTATAGTTTCTCTAAAAATTCCTCAAAATCCTTAGTAAGGAAGTACATATTATTCATATCTTCTGGGTCTTCATCATGAATCCAAAAATAAACATTTCCAAAATGCTTTTCAGTAAGACCTAAACAAATTTGATTCCCACCCGGATCATCTGCAATTGGAATAAATCCTATATCCATTATATCGTCAAATATATCAATTTTCTTGTCTAAATTGTCATACATTTCACCAATACCATAGAAAATATTTACCATACCAATGCCTTGCTCATTAGAAATAGTAAAGTAATATGGTCTAGGATAACCCCCATTGTATTTCAATAAGAATTCTCGATATTGTTGAGGAAGTTTAACTCTGATTATTCTTTCAAAGTCTTGAAGTCTAGATTCCGTTAAAACTTCATTGTTTCCTTGTATCTCCAATTTAATCTCCTCCAGGTCACAAAAAACAGGTCAATCACGGTGGTATTAAACCATAATCGACCTGTTTTTTTGTAAAGCTATAGCGTTAACTTTTCAATCATTACTGTACGTACAAACGAAATGACTAAATTTTTATTCGGGCAATACATAAGTTAAGTGTGTAATTGGTTGGATGATGGGTGTATTCGGTACTAGTTAGCCCTTAATGCTTTTTATTCAGTTAGCATTGTTAGGAATTCTTCAAAACTATTCGCAACATGATAGCTCACTGGGTCAAATTCACCAGAATTTGCATGATCCCACACACAAACTTTAGGATTATTTCTAGATTCACGAAAATCTAAGCACAGAAAATCACCAGCAAATAAAACAGCAATTGGTAATAATGCAACTCCTACCAAATCCTCATTATCAATTAGTCTCTCATCAAGCTGAGATTTAGTAGCATCAATATCAAATATTCCAAATTCATTTTCTGTTGGATTCTCAAGAATGCATAAAAATCTAGTAATTGCATAGCTATGATCATTACAAATAAACGAACGAATTTCTGGAGCACCTCCATTATTTATTTTAATAAATTCTTTATATTCTAATGGCAATT
>NZ_CDRJTB010000127.1:0-6441 GCF_976954365.1 Paenibacillus sp. Marseille-Q9583 | reverse complement strand
GAATGAAAGCGCTTTGAAAACAAATCAAAAAAACTTTATACTTTGTGAAAGATTTCACTATACAAGGTGGAAATCATGTGATAAGATAAATGTGTAGAGAAAAACAACTAAAAATTGACAGGAGGACGAGGGAGATGGCAGTTAAGAACGAAGTCGCCGCCCAAGTTAAACAAGTTACCGCTGAAGAGTATATTCAGAATTTAGTGGATAAAGCAAAAAAAGCGCATGAGGCGTTCATGGCGCTGGACCAAGAGCAAGTTGACACAATCGTTCATGCAATGGCGTTGGCTGGACTCGACAAACATATGTACCTCGCAAAATTGGCCGTAGAAGAAACTGGACGCGGCGTATACGAAGACAAAATTACGAAGAACATCTTCTCAACTGAATATATCTGGCACGGAATTAAATACGATAAAACAGTAGGCGTTATTGAAGACAACGCTTATGATAGCTTCCAAAAAATTGCTGAACCCGTCGGAATTGTTATGGGTATCACACCGGTAACCAACCCTACATCCACCACGATGTTTAAAGCGTTGATTTCGATTAAGACACGGAACCCTATTATATTCGGTTTCCACCCATCTGCGCAAGAGTGTAGTGCAGCTGCTGCAAAAATTCTTCATGATGCTGCCGTGAAAGCTGGCGCTCCTGAGAACTGTATCCAATGGATTGAAATGCCAACAATGGACAAGACAAACGCATTGATGAACAACCCAGACGTTGCTCTTATCTTGGCAACTGGTGGTTCTGCAATGGTAAAAGCAGCTTATAGCTGTGGTAAACCAGCACTTGGCGTAGGCCCTGGTAACGTACCTGCTTTCATTGAAAAGAGCGCGGATATTGATCAAGCCGTAACGGACATCATTCTTTCTAAAACATTTGATAATGGTATGATCTGTGCTTCCGAGCAAGCTGTTATTATCGAAGAACCAATCTTTGATCAAGTGAAGAAAAAAATGATTGCTAATGGCTGCTACTTTGTGAATAAAGAAGAAGCTGCCAAACTGACTAGTGGAGCAATGAACGTAGATAAATGTGCGGTTAACCCAGCAATCGTAGGTCAATCCGCAGTGAAAATTGCTGAAATGTGTGGCATTCAAGTCCCTGCCGGCACAAAGATTCTGGTAGCAGAACTTGAAGGTGTAGGCACTAAATATCCACTGTCCGCTGAAAAATTAAGTCCGGTTCTTGCTTGCTACAAAGTTAAGAATGCAGATCAAGGTATCGAACGCGCAGCGCAAATTGTTGAATTTGGTGGTATGGGACATAGCTCGGCTATCCACTCCAACAACGAAGAAGTAATTATGAAGTTCTCTAACCGTCTGCAAACAGGACGTATTCTCGTTAACTCGCCTTCCACACATGGTGCGATCGGCGATATCTATAACACTAATATCCCTTCGTTGACTCTGGGCTGCGGATCTTATGGACGTAACTCCGTGTCGCAAAACGTTACAGCAATCAATTTGATCAACGTGAAAAGGGTGAATCGTCGTACCGTGAATATGCAATGGTTTAAAGTACCTGACAAGATCTATTTCGAAAAAGGCGCTACTCAGTACCTGACCAAAATGCCTGATATCACACGTGTCGCAATTATCACTGACCCAATGATGGTTAAGCTTGGATATGTTGAAAGAGTTGAACATTACCTGCGTCAACGTCAAACTCCTGTAGCTATCGAAGTGTTCTCTGAAGTTGAACCAGATCCATCGACAACTACAGTTGAAAAAGGTACTGCAATGATGAACAGATTCCAACCGGACTGCATTATCGCACTTGGCGGGGGCTCTCCAATGGATGCTGCAAAAGGAATGTGGTTATTCTATGAACATCCAGACGCAGACTTTAATGGTCTGAAACAAAAATTCATGGATATCCGTAAACGGGTATACAAATTCCCTAAACTTGGTAACAAAGCTAAGTTTGTAGCGATTCCAACAACTTCGGGTACAGGTTCGGAAGTAACATCTTTCGCAGTTATTACCGATAAAACAACTGAACAGCACACTAAATATCCTTTGGCTGACTACGAGTTAACTCCAGATGTGGCTATCATTGATCCAGAGTTCGTATACAGCTTGCCAAAAACTGCTGTTGCTGATACAGGTATGGACGTATTGACACATGCTATCGAAGCTTATGTATCTGTTATGGCGAGTGATTATACTGATGGTCTAGCTATTAAAGCGATCCAACTGGTATTCCAATACCTTGAAAAATCGGCGCTGGAAGGCGACAGAGTAGCACGTGAGAAAATGCATAACGCATCAACACTTGCTGGTATGGCCTTTGCCAATGCATTCTTGGGTATTAACCACAGTTTGGCGCATAAATGGGGCGGACAGTACCACACTGCTCACGGTCGTACTAACGCGATCCTTATGCCACACGTTATCCGCTACAATGCTAAAAAACCTACGAAGTTCGCTTCGTTCCCTAAATATTCGCACTTCGTAGCTGATGAGCGTTATGCTGAAATTGCCCGTATTCTGGGATTGCCAGCTCGCACAACTGAAGAAGGTGTAACTAGCCTGATCAATGCAATTCGCGATATGAATAAAAAATTGGGCATCGAAGAATCGTTCCAACAACTAGGCTTTGATCCTAAGGACTTCGAATCCCGCGTAGATTACTTGGCTGACCGTGCGTTCGAAGATCAATGTACAACTGCCAATCCTAAGCTGCCACTTGTATCTGAGCTTGCTGATGTATACCGTAATGCGTTCTACGGAAGATTTGATAATTAATAAGTGGTTAAATAGAGAATAGGATAGTTGTGGACTTAGATAAAGGTGACAAATATCACTCGAAAGGTGATATTTGTCACAGTGTTTTTATAGAAAATAAACTAGAATGTTTATATAAACAACGGTCCCACATATGAAATGTTGATTGTGAAATTTGGAACAACCACATCTTTTGGGGATCACGAGACACGGGATCAACCTTCAAGCCCGCGATCTCTACAAATATAATAAATATAGATGGAGGGATTTAGCATGTCGGTGATTGAAAAAGAAGTAAATGAAGTGAAATCCGGTTGGAGAAGTTTTACAAAAGGTAAATGGTCCAAGAAAGTTGACGTTAACAACTTTATCGCTAGTAACATTAAGCCTTATGAAGGTAACGAAGAGTTCCTCGTAGGTCCTACTAGTAACACAACTGAACTGTGGAAGATTATTTCCCAACTGAGCAAGGAAGAAAGAGAAAGAGGCGGCGTATGGGATGTTTCCCTTGATACTGTCTCCACAATCACTTCACATGCTCCAGGCTACATTGACAAGGACAAGGAACAAATTGTAGGCGTGCAGACTGACGCTCCTTTCAGACGTTCCATCCAGCCATTCGGCGGGATCAAGATGATGGTTGATGCTACGAAGGCTTATGGCTTCGAACTTCCACAAAACATCGTTGATATGTTCACGAACATTCGCAAAACGCATAACCAAGGCGTATTTGATGCATATACACCAGACATGAGAGCAGTGCGTAAATCTGGCGTTATCACAGGTCTTCCTGATGCTTACGGCCGTGGACGTATTATCGGCGACTACCGCCGCATTGCTCTGTACGGTATTGATTTCTTGATTAAAGACAAAAAGCAACAACTAGCTGAGCTTGAAGTTGATTCCATGACAGAAGAAGTAATTCGTTTACGTGAAGAACTGTCCGAGCAAATTCGTGCACTGGGCGAATTGAAAGAAATGGCAGCTGCTCACGGCATGGATATTTCCAAGCCAGCGATGAACTTCAAAGAAGCTACTCAATGGGTATACTTTGGATATCTGGCAGCAGTTAAAGAACAAAATGGTGCAGCGATGTCCCTGGGACGTGTTTCTTCCTTCCTAGACATTTATGCAGAACGCGATATTGAAGAAGGTACTTTGACTGAAGAACAAGTACAAGAAATTGTCGATCATTTCGTAATGAAACTGCGTATCGTAAAATTCTTGCGTACACCTGACTATAATGACCTTTTCTCTGGAGACCCTACTTGGGTAACTGAATCCATCGGAGGTATGGCTGAAGATGGAACCACTCGTGTTACCAAGAACAGCTTCCGTTTCCTGAACACCCTGTACAACTTGGGTCCAGCTCCGGAACCAAACTTAACTGTACTTTGGTCCGAAAGATTGCCTGAAGGCTTCAAAAAATATTGTGCTAAGGTTTCTATCGAAACAAGTGCAATTCAGTATGAAAATGACGATCTAATGCGTCCATACTGGGGTGAAGATTATGCGATTGCATGCTGCGTATCTCCAATGCGTATCGGTAAACAAATGCAGTTCTTCGGCGCTCGTGCCAACCTGGCAAAAGCTTTGCTGTATGCTATTAATGGTGGTAAAGACGAAAAATCCGGAGCACAAGTTGGACCGGAATTCCCAGCTATCACTTCTGAATATCTAGATTATGACGAAGTAATGAAACGCTTCAAACCGATGATGGAGTGGTTGGCTAAGACTTATGTTAACACTTTGAACATCATTCACTATATGCATGACAAATATTCTTACGAACGTATCGAAATGGCATTGCATGATCGCGACATTCTGCGTACAATGGCTTGCGGTATCGCTGGTCTGTCCGTTGCAGCTGACTCACTGAGTGCTATTAAATACGCGAAGGTTAAACCAATCCGTAATGAACAAGGTATTGCAATTGACTTCGAAACTGAAGGCGAATTCCCTTGCTACGGTAACAATGACGATGCTGTAGACAACATCGCAGTAGAATTGGTTGAAACCTTCATGTCTATGATCCGTAAACACAAAACATATCGTGATGCTGTGCCGACTCAATCGGTATTGACCATTACTTCGAATGTAGTGTACGGTAAGAAGACAGGTACAACACCTGACGGACGTAAAAAAGGTGAACCATTCGCACCAGGTGCTAACCCAATGCACGGACGCGACAAGAAAGGTGCTCTGGCTTCACTGAACTCTGTAGCCAAATTGCCTTACTCCGATGCACAAGATGGTATCTCCAATACGTTCTCTATCGTACCTAAGGCACTGGGTAAAGATGATGAATCCTGTAAGTCTAACCTGGTACACATGATGGACGGATACTTCCATAATAACGCTCAGCATTTGAACGTTAACGTATTTAACCGTGAACAGCTGATGGACGCTATGGATCACCCTGAGAACTATCCACAATTGACTATCCGCGTATCCGGTTATGCAGTTAACTTCATCAAGTTGACTCGCGAACAACAAATGGACGTAATTAACCGTACTTTCCACGGTTCAATGTAATTTGTTTATATTTATAAAGATCTTTCATTGAGATATGCTCTAAAATATTTGCAAGGAATTACCGCTCTTGTTTCAAGGGCGGTAATATCTTGTTCAAGAATCATTAAAATTTTAAATTTTACGGTCGCGATTAAGGAGAACACAGTCTTATGGGCAGGGATTCTTCTTCGTGAAAGATGGACTGTTAGTCAGTCCTGGAGAAAGGATGACATCCTATGATTAAAGGTCGCATACACTCCTTGGAAACCTTTGGAACCGTTGACGGACCTGGTATTCGATTTGTCTTATTTATGCAAGGGTGCTTGCTGAAATGCCAGTATTGCCATAACCCTGATACTTGGGCTTTAGATGAAGGTAAGGAAATGACTCTAGAAGAAGTGCTTTCGGAGATCGAGCCATATTTAAACTACTATCGTTCATCCGGTGGTGGGTTAACTGTATCCGGCGGAGAACCAACTTTGCAGGCGCAATTTGTAAAACAGTTATTTACGGAAGTTAAGAAGCGTTGGAATCTGCACACCACATTAGATAGTAATGGTTATAACGAAGGTGACAAGATTAATGACTTATTGGATGTTACGGACTTGGTGATGCTCGATTTGAAGCATATTGATGAAGAAGCACACATTAAGTTAACCGGTAAATCTAATGATCGGACTTTGAAGCTTGCACGTTGGCTCTCAGATCATAACCGTAAGATGTGGATTAGACATGTATATGTTCCAGGCATTCATGACCGTGAAGAGGACCTTATCAATCTAGGTCGTTATATTGGAACCTTAAATGGCGTTGAGAAATTTGAAATCTTACCTTATCATCAAATGGGTATCTATAAATGGGAAATGCTCGGCAAGGCTTATGAATTGGATGGAGTGCCATCCCCTACGGATGAAGAAGTTCAGCGGGCGTACCGCTTAGTCGAAGAAGGTCGTAAGCAGACAGCGTTGGTATAATTTATACCTACATTAAGTGGAGCCGTTCCTTCAGTGATTTACTGCTGAAGGAACGGTTTTTTTGTTATGAGGGACGTCTGATGTCATTTAAAGGGGTAATTTTGTATTTCCCCCTTAAAAAAATGGTATATTTACAGCTGTTAATTAACCAGTTGGAAATTTGTATGATAGAAATTATGTCATTGGATTGAGTTTTTATTATTTTTTTCTAAGTATGT
>NZ_CDRJTB010000126.1:0-6521 GCF_976954365.1 Paenibacillus sp. Marseille-Q9583 | reverse complement strand
AGCGCCCATTTTAATCCTCCTCCTTTTTGAACATTCCACTAAATTTCAGCTGCGTTAAATTGATAATCATAGCAATGACTAATAGAACGATACCAACTGCAGCAGCGTAACCGAGCTTATTCTTCTCAATCCCTTGTCTATACAGATATCCGACTATAGTTAGGCCAATATTTTTCGGTGAATTGTTACCGTTAAACATCATTAAGCTCTCGGTAAACATTGCCAAACCTGCATAAACACTAATTGTCGTAACATATATCGTGGTCGGCTTCAATAATGGCATTGTAATCGATCTGAACTTCTGCCAAGCAGATGCCCCGTCAATTGAAGCAGCCTCATAATAATCATTGTCAATGTTTTTCAAACCGGATAGATAGTACAGCATATTAACACCTGTCCATCGCCAACATGCAAGAATTAATAGTGCAGCCATACTCCATTCTGCATCTTTCAAGAATTTAGTAGGCTCTACACCAAATAGACCTAGAAAACTGTTCATTAATGAACCATCCATTTCACCGAATGTTAGGCGAAAAATAGTACCCGCCACTGCGACAGATGTCAATGCAGGAAGAAAGAACGAAGATTTAAAAAACTCCCTGCCCAGCATTAACTTACTGTTTATCATAACGGCAAATAACATTGGGAAAGGGATTAACAGCACTAAGGTTCCTAGCATGTATACAACGCTATTTTTAATAGCCGTCAAAAACACTTTATCTGTGAATAACTTCGAATAATTCGCTTCACCAACCCATTTTGGATCCTGTCCCAACATCCTATCTTGAAAACTCATTACGAATGAATTTACAAGTGGATAAGACCAGAATATCAAGAATATGATTATGAATGGCAACACAAAAACATAAGGTGCAACCTTTTGAGAGTATACAAATTTCTTTATCATAATCCCACTCTCCCTTGACTATGACTAAACCTGCCGAGCACCATTCTTGCCGACAGGCTTAATCATAACCATTTACTTATTATTTTTATTTCAATTCTTGTTCAATTGCTGCCTGTGCTTCATCGAGAGCTTCCTTCACGTCTTGGCCATCTTCAAAGATCGCATTCAGAGTAACCGTATTGAGCACACTGCCGATCGTCGGTGAAGCTTTTACGGATTTGATACCTCTAATTTCGTCTTTAATTTCATTCAAAGTATCAAATGCATTTGTTTTAAAATACTGGACGTATTCGTTATCAGGGTTTTTCGTTACAGCCTCATCTTTCCATACTTCCATATTGATTGGGTCAAATCCAAGTGTATTCCAGATTTCAGTAGTAGCTTCTTTCGAAAGCTTAGCAAAAGCTACAAACTCTTTTGCCAACTGAACGTCTTTACCAGTCTTAGTAACAACTGTGCCAGTACCGCCTAAGCCAACGGAACGAGGATTACCTTCTTCGAATACAGGCAAGGGAGCAATTGCATACTTACCTTTAAGGTCCTTCATTTCGTTTACAAAGCGGGACATGTACCACTCAGGCATCAATGCGCTTGCGTAGTTGCCTTTGTTATATTCGCCTTTTGCTTCTTCCGTGTCGGGTTGTCCGCCTGGGATCGTATGAATAACATTATTCTTCTGCAGGTCAACTAACATTTCAAACGCTTTAATCATCTCAGGTGAGTTAACTTTTGGATTGCCATTTTCATCTGTAAAATCAGCATTTTGCTGAGCAAGTAATAGCGAGGCTTGCCACGTAGCGGATGTATCAGCAGTACCTAAGTACTTACCAGTCTTTTCATAAACCTTGATACCTGCTTGTTTGTAATCTTCCCAAGTTTTGATCATCTTGTAGTCAACACCTGCTTGTTCGAGAATTTCCGTGTTGTAGAAAGCAAGCGTAGCACCTACGTGATAATCAAAGCCATAAACCTGGTCAGCTTTGGAGTAAATATCGACACGTGAGGGAACGACAACGTCTTTGTATGGTGCAAATACATCATTCAAAGATTCCAGTGGAACGTTGTCCCCTTCCAAGAATTTAGGGAACTGACCAAGCTCGATATCCGCAATATCAGGAGCACCTTTTCCGCTTGTAACTGCCAATAAGAGCTTGTTGTGCATATCATCGTAAGGCATAACCGTTACATTCAACTTAATCTGTTTGTCTGGATTCTGTTGGTTCCATAACTCCAGCATTTTATCCAAATGCTTGCCATGCAAATCTACGAATGTCCAAAATGACATTTCTGTTGCATTCTCACCGGCATCAGCGCCTAACTGCTGTGTTTCCGTAGATGAACTAGAAGACTTACTACATGCCGACAAAACTAGTGACATCATAAGGATTGTAACGATGGAGATTAATGTAATGCGTTTTTTCATTTGTTCGTCATCCTCTCTTTTTTTGTTACTCATTTGAGATGCTGGGTGACTGGTCAATTCTGTTAATTTAAGCGGTCTCAACACGTCTCGTTACCAACCTTCTTAACATGATTCTAACCTTTCAATGAAAAGACCCCTTCGTAACAAATTTCCTAATTCTGTATTGTAAGCGCTTTATAAATTGCATTATAATATATACGTAATATATTTTATATAACCAATTGATTATAAAAATCATTAAATTTTAAGGGAGATGTACTTATTTGAAAAAGCTGGTGCTCTACAAGCAAATTCAAGAAGATATTGTACAGAAAATTAAATCTGGGCAGCTTCGGCCAACGGACCGTGTCCCTTCTGAACAAGAATTAATGGACGAGTTCAAAGTAAGTAAAATAACCGTCAAAAACGCCTTAACCCAGCTAGCTGACGAAGGATTAATTATACGCGTACAAGGCAAGGGCACATTCGTCTCTTCTAGTCTTGATGTTTCTAGCATTGATTCTCCATTATCTCCACACAGCGTGTCGTCCTTGCCGCTCATCGGCTTCATTATTCCGACGATGGTAACCCGTGTCATTCAGAAGCTCGTCGACTACACGGAACAATTCCTGTCTGAAGCTGGCCTCAGCATGGTACTAAGCATCACGCGAGAGTCCTCCTCTATCGAATCGAACGCCATTCGTACACTAACGGGGCTCGGTGTGAAGGGACTGATTGTTTTTCCAACAGAGGATGAGAAGTACAACGAATCACTACTGCGTCTGTCGCTCGATAAATTCCCATGTGTGTTCATCGACCGCTACCTGCGCAACATTGAGACGTACACGATTACATCAGACAATTACGGCGGTGCGTATAAGGCTGTCTCTCATTTGCTATCCAAGGGTCATCATCAGATTGCGCTCATCTCACCTGAAAATGCCAATACAGCCATCGAGGATCGCACGCTCGGCTTCGAGAAGGCGTACACAGATCAAGGTATATCAATTGACAAGAGCTTGTGGTGTCACATCCCTCTCGACATTCTACGTGGTGAGCAAGCATTGGAATATGTAAGCGACTTCTTGCAGGGTCATAGTAGAATTTCGGCAGCCTTCTCCTTGACCGAAGAAACCGCACGCCTTACATCGGCCGCTATCAGCCGTCTGAACAATCACTCAAACATCGATTTGCTATCTTTCGATAATCCACATCTTTCATTCGTAGCTTATGTACAGCAGGATGAACAGGAAATGGCACGAACAGCCGTAAAGCTGTTACTTGAACAGATAGAGAATATTTATTCACCTAAGAACGCCGTCATTCCCGTGCAGCTCATCTTCCCTTAACTATTTCATTGGACTTTATCGACACTCTGGGGATACCTTCAGTAGAAGTTGCCTTCTCTTTGATCTATTCCCCTTGCTTTGTAAGTTATAGTCGTTTTTTGTCGATGACAAGCCTAGGTTACTTGCATGTAAGCTTTGTTTCTCGATCAATAATAAATAGCGAAGGGGCTTTTGCTGAGAGTCGGCAAAAGTCCCCTTCGAAGTCCACACTATTCTATAGCATAAATAAACCCGCAGAAGCCCGTTTATGCACCATTCCGACCGGAGAGTAACCTACCCTGCTCCTATCGTCGTTATGCTGTAAACACAGCTCCTGCGGGTTTTTCTTAAAAAAACTTGCCCCTACTTATGATACGGTTCACCGTAACAGTTGTCGAGCGAAATACAAAGCACCCGAATGGGTGCCTTGTATTTCTACTATTAGAATTATGCAAATACTACCTTAATTTCCCAAACCGTGGATTGGTGATCCTCAAACCTTACCGCTAATGAGAAATCTTTTATACCATTCTTTAGTCTCCCGTCTGCAATCTGCTTCCATGTAGGCTCATGATGGTACCAGACCAGACTTACTGGTAAAGATGCAGATGTGTTATTCTCAAAGTTTGCTGTAAACAAAATCTCGGAACCGGATTTATAACTTTTAAAGCTCTACCGTTACCCCAGCGTTTACTTACGTAATAGCTAAATCCAATTTCGACGAGAATTCTTTTGACCAACCTGTACAGTGCTGCACCTCAATATGCAATGCACCAAGTGACATAAGGAGAGCTACAGCCTCTGAGAACTTATGTTCAAATGTATAGCGATGATATTGAGCGAAAGGGAAATACACGTTCGCGTCTACGCTTCATGAGCGTTCCCTCCTCTTTGGTATCCTCTTTGCAAAGTGACATGCCATCCAATCCAACCTGCATCTCGCCAACGAAAGAACGACCAGAGGGACAATGTAGCTTACGAGCCCGATTGGATTTGAACCAATAAGCGCTAACTTGGCCCCTACTTTAGTAGCGTTCACGCGATGTCTATAACGGCGAGTTTTCAGATGTGAGCGTCAAATACCCCCACCTAATGAAAGATGAGGGCTATTTGAAGCTTACTCTTAGGGAGTAACCAGTTCTGCGAGCTTGTCTGCGACGTCTTTCATTGACTCTTCTGCAGTGTCTAGGTCGGCTCGCGAACCGAGCAAGGGACTGACATCGCGAAGCTCTTCATACGTGGTCCCGTGCACAATTGGAACAAGTCGCACACGAGTTAGGAGTGCAGAAAGTTCCTTGTCTGCAATGCCCTCTGATTTAAGGCGTTTTAGCAAACAAAGCAGGGGTCACCAGCACAATCCCAACTCGCAAGTTCGCCAGCCCTTGCAGATGAAACGAAGCAACGACACGCTGAGGCCTGCGTCCTTCTCGCTGAACCAGACAGAGACACCACGTGACTCAAGCAGATCGTGCAGATATCCTTGGCACCCCCTCATAAAGAAATAAAAACTTAAACCTTCACTTAAAGCTTTATAAACTAGTTATTCTGCACAATGTGCACACATAGAAATCACCAAATACTAAACATATGTACTTTGGAGAAGGGCATAAATCTTTGGATAATAATCTCTAATCAGTTTTCACTAAAATATTAACATATCAGTTCACAAACTAATTGAATACTGGTACTCTTGCTTATTCGTATTATTTAAAACATACTTTTCAACATTGATTAAATGAGAGAAATGTTGTTCTTTAAAGAGCAACTTATTCTGGCCCCATAATTGATATTCGTTTAAATCTACTACTCGTGTCCCTGGTGTTATTTTTCTCCCCAATTTTGAAAAAGAATTATACTCAGCTTCCTTAACTGTATCATTTAACATAAACACCCTGTATCTATAAGTAACCTTTTCTTCTTCACAGTCCAACATCTTGAGCAAAAGTCTGCTGTGAACAAACCCCGAAAACAATTGTCGTGTAAGTTGCTCAAGTTTATTGGCAGGTGTTCTTTTTAATTCGCAAATACTTACTTCAATCGAATCGCCACTTATTTTGACAAACACTCCATCCGGGAAATTATCTACTTTGAAAAATTTTATTCGACTATTTTCATTTTTTTTTGAGTTTGCTTCACAAAAAAGATGATATAAATCATAGTCACTAGAATTGTTTGAAAATTCAACTGTCATTATAGTATTGTCATCAAGTTCTTCTTGAATATAAACTATATCCGAAATTTGTGAATAAAACCCTTCTTTAATAAGACAAAAGTTAGCCGTTGTTGTCTTCATTATCCACCTTTTCTTCTATCTGTTTTTGTATAGCGAGCGTCTCGTTGTATAGATTGTTTAGTTCATCACTAAATAATTCAATCTCATATCCATAATCGCCTCTTATCTTTTCCTCAAGAACTGATCTCTTACCATTACTCTTTAATTCGTAAACCTTAACTCCAAAATCTACATTTGTTAGAAGTATGTTATTCAAGCGTGAGAAAAACACGTCACTATGGGTTGTTAAATAAATTGAGTTGTTTGACAATATGAGTTCCTTAATATAGCCTAATAACTCACTTATACTTTTGATTGATAAATGTGCTTCTGGTTCTTCGATTATAATTTGTTTATACCGCTCTAATGGATTGTGTATTATCAAGAAAGGTATAAATCGATTCTGCTTTGTTGAAAATAATTCTCTTTTAATTAATGTATCATCATCTTTTAAAATAGCTTCAATTTCTCCATCTTCACCGTGTACAATCTTCCCTCCGAAAAGAGGAACAAGCTTTTTCCCGACTTCCTCGAAGAGTTCAGGAATATGCTCTGCGGTATCTTTATACTGTAGATAAGCAGAATCAAATAATATTTCACTATATCTTTGAA
>NZ_CDRJTB010000125.1:0-6641 GCF_976954365.1 Paenibacillus sp. Marseille-Q9583 | reverse complement strand
TTCTTCAGTAAGGAGGTAGTTATGAAAAAAATTAGCATCATTTCAATTTCACTGATAATTCTATTGATTTTAGTTTTTGTATTAGTCAAACCGACGCAAGAGATTGTTAGCGTTAGTCTTGTGTCCGAAACAACGGAAATCACTTACACTGACAGTGAAAGCATTCGCATCTTCGAAGACGCTATAAGAACTGTTAAAAAAGTACGCGGGGCTGTAGATGTGGGTCCACCATCCTATCGAATGACTGTTACTTACGCTGATTCTGGAGTTGTCAATTTCAGCCTTTATATGGATCTTAAAGCCAAAAATGGATTTCTGATTAAAAATAGTAATAGCGAAAAGATGCTGGATTTAAAAGATAAGAATGCGGTAGAGATAGCTGATCTTTTAAGTAAAGAAAAGTGAGAATAATATTTGAGACATTCTAAAAAGGTCTTAAAAGATTATAGTTTTAGAAACTCAATCTATAAAATTATTTTTCTGTTGTAAATTGCAGTTTATTGATGAAAAACTGTAAATGTGGTAAATATATTATGTTATGATTAATCAAATTTTCTCTTGTCGTTAGTGATTCGACAGAGTTGGAGTTGTACTGGGACAAACCTAGTTCATAAACATTAGGGCTTATTTTGCCATGGAGACGATAGACACCTGTTTGATGTCTATCGTCTCCATGCTTTTTTGTACCCATTGGGGGAGATAAAGCGGATATGGTTGATATTAGTCGAGCAGCTGAGTAAGTACTATGATGAAGTTTTATCAATGTATCGGGTAGGGTAGATATTGTCGCGACGGCGCTTGTAGCCTTCACGATTATCATATTCGCAAAGAAAAAATCAAGCTTGTCCATATGCGTGTCGATGGAGATTTAGAAGGTACGACTAATAGACAATTTTTTGATTGGCAGCAGACTGATGTATATCTTCAGTACTTAAGCGAAAAACTTGATCTTCCCTTAATTGTTATATGGGGTTAATTAAGTTTAGAAGAGAGAATTCGGGACCGTAAAATGTTTCCAGACTCTAACTGCTGTTTCTGCACTTCTTATATGAAAAGAGACGTTTATGCGTATTGAATTCGTCAATTCGATAATTGCAAGATCCTATTATTGACCGGTGACGATCTTAAGAATCTAAGGAACGATCTAAGAAACCTGTTTTCATGCTTCATTCAGCACATGCGACGAACAAAAAGAATCGCACCGGTCCGTCAGCTGATAGAGTCCAAGTGGAGACTATTCTTTTATTCGCTGGTATTGCAGTGATTATGTGCGCCTTGTATGTAGTGATTAAACTTCTTGCCTTAGCAAAGGACTACGATTAACATGAAGTTATTCCAAATAAATACAATCATCGCCAATTGATCTTAGTTCGGTAAATTGTGAAGGGGGTTAGGTATGTATATCTATACATCTTCTTTAACACAGTTCCAAGGATTAGAGCCAATTGACTCATCACTCGAGCTATTCCTTAATCAGCATTTAGATCGTTATGATAAGTTGGAGCCTCACATCCATGCTTTTGTATCGGAAGAGAAAAGAACAGATAGAATTATGAGTGAAGTAGCGCTGCTAAGACAAACCTATCATGAGCTCCCAAAACCATCATTATACGGAGTTCCAGTAGGAGTTAAAGATCTAATTCATATAGACGGCTTGCCCACTCGTGCCGGTTCAAAACTTCCTCCACAGGAATTAACACGTTCAGAAGGTAGTTTTATTAAAAAGCTGCGGCAAAAAGGAGTATGGTTCACAGGCAAAACGGTGACCGAAGAGTTCGCATATGCCGGGCATCTCCCAACTCGTAATCCTCATCATTTGGATCATACACCAGGCGGCTCTAGTGCAGGATCTGCTGCGGCAGTTGCAACTGGCATGTGCCCATTTGCGATAGGTACACAAAGTTTGCGTTCTGTTATGGCACCTGCTTCTTTCTGTGGTGTTGTTGGATTTAAACCAAGCTATGGACGTATCCCTTTAGATGGGGTTCAATTGATGTCCCCTTCATTTGATACGATGGGATTTTTCACACAGGATATGGTTAGCATGGAGCGGATCTCTTCAGAACTCATCTCGGAATGGAGGCCTTTCGAATCTAACCGTAAACCCGTGCTTGGTATTCCAGAAGGGGGATTCATGACTTTATTGGAAGAGGACGCTAAACATACTTTTTGGAGCCAGATTAAGAAGTTGGAAGAGGCGGGCTTCATCATAAAAACGGTTAAGATGCCATGGGAAGATAGTTTCATCTATGGGGATGCAATGTTGAGATTAGTACAAGGGGAAATGGCTCAAGTGCATGCCGTACGATTTGAAAAATATAAAGATTACTATGGTTCGGCGATGCGTGCTGGTATTGAATCAGGTCAAACCATCAATGAGGAAGAACTGGAGCGATATCGTAGAGGACAAATCAAATTGAGATATGATTTACTGGATGTTCAAAAGACAGAGGGGGTTGATATTTGGGTATCACCCGCTCAAGCAGGAACTGCTCCATTGTGGGGAACACGGACAGGATGGGCTGGAATGACGGCCGTATGGTCATATGCAGGAGCGCCAACCCTTAGTATTCCTTCAGCCACTATTCAGAACATGCCTATAGGATTTCAATGTATCGGGGCTTACGGGCAGGATGAAGAGCTTATATATTGGAGTAGGCTTGTATCACTAGCGCTTGGGTGAGCCTATTTGGGCTACAGATGGGGCATGTTCGAGGTTAGATAATAGAGTGGGTCTTCAATACAATTGAAGATCTACTTTTTTTGTATGAAGTGAGAGTTTTTCTGTTAGGGATCGTCTATAGAGTATCGTGCTTCAAGGAGGCTTAAGGGTGAAGGGACATGTACCGAAAGTTGAAAAAGAGGAAGAAAGGCAATGGATCCTGAACGTTCTGGATGGTCATAAGGAAGACTATTCGTATCTTGTGAATCGATATAAGAATAAAATCTATGGCCTATTGAGAGGAATGGGGGCCGATCATCAAGACGCGCAAGACATCACTCAGGAGACTTTTATAAAAGCTTATCGTAAGCTAGCCTCACATGATTTGGATAAGAATTTTGCGGCGTGGCTATATGCTATCGCGACTAATTTACTGAAGGATATGTGGAAAAAAGACCGACCAACAGCGAGTTTGCCGGATGACAATGCCGAACATTCTCTCTCTGATAATCCAGAAGAAGAATTAATGCGATCGGAGCATCGAACAGAGCTGCTTCACCTGATGCAGAAGCTCCCATCTAATTATCGAACGGCTTTACTGCTTCGTTATACCAATGATTTAAGCTATGAAGAAATGTGTATGGTTCTAGATGTTCCATTAAGCAAGATTCAAAACGATTTATACCGGGCTAAACAGCGTTTGAAGCAGCTAATTACACACCAGGAGGTGAAGAGCGATGAAGTGCTTAAGTCCATTTGAGATCGAGCAATACATCCTAAGTAGACCTGCCTCCCTACCTTTTGAAAAAGTTGATCATATCGCTGCTTGTGCCCATTGCAATTTAATCTATCATACACTATTAGAAGAACAAGAGGAGTGGTCGCAAGCGTTGTTTGAAGAGAAGCTGCCAGATTCTTTTACTGCTCAAGTTATGGCTTCAATAGAATTCGTAGAACCAGAGAATGTAACGGTACCTGACAGGAAGCGAAAGAATCCGAAGATACTTAAGTCACTGAGATTAGCCATGGGAGCGGCATTGTTATTGATTGTTCTGAGTGCTGTGATTTTGTATTCCGTACCTTCGTTAGCGGAGACTTTACGTTCTCTTTTTGTAAAAAAAAATATGGACATAGGCCTTCTTCGAGCACAAGAATTTGGGTTGGTAGAACATCCTAATATTAAGGTGAAGGATAAAGGCTACACAATAAAAATAGATGAAGCAGTGGCAGATCCTACACGGGTAATTATTGCATTACAATTGTTTGGCCCAAATGGAAAACATGACAGAAAACGGTTGGTTTTTGCTGATGGAAACCGTATTCAAGTAAAAGATGATCAAGCAAAGGTTGTAGGGGAATTATACGATATGGGATTTACCGATGATTTTTACTATATGATCGTTAATTTCTCGGAGCCACTACAAACCAATCAAATTACGATCGAAGGTCATATTACAGAATTGGGAAGTAAACGAAAGAACATTCCTACTCTTAAAGGAGATTGGAATTTCAATTTTTCGATGGATATGACTGAAGCGAATAAACAAACGACTTCAACTCCACTGATGGGGAGCTACACCTCTCCGGATGGTTTAACAGTGACCTTGAAAAGATTAACGCATATGGTACAAGGTGTCCGTTTTGAATTTGATACGCAGTTAATTGAAGAGGCATTGAGTCGTTCTCCTGGTGAACTATGGAAGCAGCAAGGGATGAAGTTCCATTTTGAGAATAGCGCGGGAGAAGAGATTCAGAGTGTCAATCCTAGAAAATCTCCGAGTAAGAGTTTCGTAATGTCAAGTTCTTCAATTCCAGGTGATAAGCCTGGACAAATGCATTGGAGCTATACGTTTCCAACTTTACCACAGGATACACCATATACTTTCGTGTTCGATGGATATTTTGTTCCTGAGAAGGATGGTTCGAGCGTGCAATTTGAGCCTTCCAAGTTGAAGGAACATCCGATTCCCTTTGCATTTGATGGGGATGAGTTGTTGTTAAATGACTTTACAGTGGAATCACCGCCTAATACCAATGGATCAACAACGGAGGGTTCATTACATTTTAGCGGAAGATTGAGAAATGAATTTATGAACAGTGAGTGGATATTTAAGGACGTTGAGGGTAAAGAGTATCCCCTCTCAGGACGAGGAGCTTCTTCTACTGATGGGTCCGGATGGAAAGATGGTTATATTGTAATCGTTGAATCGCAGTCGAATAACAAAAAGAATTTTTTTGAGTTCCGTGCTGCTGGCCTTACCAAGATCCCTGATCAGCTTCAATTAATACGCACGATAGTCAACCGATTGTACACCAATGTAGATTGGTCCGTTCCTATCATGGAAGCTAGCAAAAAGCAGTAAAATCAATCATTTACCTTCCGGTTTGTACAAGCAGACAGGAGCTCTGTCGCATTTCATATACTATCACAAAGGAAAAGAGGTGGTAGTTTATGACTGCTACAGAGAAGAGAAAAATTCAAAGAGCTTTGAATGCTTTGCGTAAGCAAAGAGTAATTCTGAAAGAAAGACTTAAAAGAATTGATGCAGTTCTTTGCAGGTTGCCTATTGGCAGCCGTGAAAGGTTTGAAGTATTGGCAGCAAGAGAGTCAATCGTAGAAGCACTTCGCCTAAATGCTATTGCTATACGAAATTTAAAAGACATTACTTGTGCTTGTTAATTCGTTGAACTTCTGAACCTTCTGATCCTTGTATCAACGATCAAAGTAAAGCTTTTTCTGTCACATTAGGAGGATACTGTTTTTCTTTCTTATTGATCTGACGGGTAACGATAGCTCAATAAACACGATAAGGCAGCCGGTCAGTCAATGTGATCGGCTGCCTTTATTCAACAAACGGGCAGGATAGTTGAAGTTCAAACGCGGGAAAACGTATCATAAATAGGGTTTAACCCCTAAGATGACTCTTAGTTTTTTTATATGACTTAATACAACAATATTTACAAATTCATGATACGATATTGCTAAATCGGGAAATAGATGCTCCATATGTAAGATAGAATTAATTATTGATGGAACTGTTGAAGATGATTCATAACAAAATGATTGATGATCAACCAAGGACGTTTACTGAAACTATTATGATTCTGTAGAATGGGGGCCACTATATGTCATTAGTTAATGAAAAAGAAGAGTGTTTACTTATCGAGACATTAAAATCGCATATACCAAATGTAGAGGAATTACTGAATCCAGCAGTTGAGGAATCAGAAATAAACCTTTTTGAGAGCATGATGAACTGCAAATTTCCAGAAGATTTCAGAAAGTTATACATGAATTCTAATGGAGAAGGAGAGCAGATTTTTGGCGTTATGGCTGGTCTTGGTTGGATGAACATTGAATCGATAGTAAGCAACTGGAAGTCCCTTTTGGAATCAGCATACGATATTATATCCAGCAAACCAGATTTAATAAGAGATGGGAACTACAGAGAAGGCTGGATTCCTTTTGCCGAAGATGGTGGAGGCTCATATTTGGCAATTGATTTAGACCCCGGAGATAAGGGCGTTTATGGGCAAATTATAACGATAGATCACAATTCTAGTTTTTCATATGTTATTGCGGAAAGTTTGGGACATTTCTTTGAATTTATCGATTCGAGCCTCAGAAATAGTAGTATTGGTATTCGTGAAGAAGATGATGTAATCATATTATCCCGTGAAAGTGGAAGTTTGTTGGATGATATTTTGGCTTTGACTAAAATGGATATCGAAGAGAACAGCCTTATCCCTGTAAGCGGATTTTGGGAAGAGTATTTTAAAGACGATGTTGAGAGTGGTTTTGTATCTTCAAAAACATTGAAAAAAAAGAGAATGGTATTTATTAGAGCTGATCAAGCTCAAAAATACGGAGCAATATCTTTGGATATTTTAACCCATATGGTTAATCTTAAAGAACTTATTATACATGCGGATGAAATTACTAATTTCGATGTACTTAAACGGTTGCCTTCTTTAGCAG
>NZ_CDRJTB010000124.1:0-6819 GCF_976954365.1 Paenibacillus sp. Marseille-Q9583 | reverse complement strand
AAATTATGTTCACTAATATTTCCACTATTTTAATTAGCAACTTTCTTCAACCAAATATTGCGGTTAGTTTTAATTCCTAAAATAAGAAAGTCTCTATTCCTCCAATATGTTAAATCTACTTTTGTTGCCCCCTACAATAATAGGAACCTGTTTCAAGCTAAACTTTGTCAAAAGAAATTTAGAAAAGTTACAATCTAGTCCCTCAATTACTAATGAATTCAGTAATAATAGCTCTGATGCACTAAGTACTTTTTACTTATATGACCTTATCATATTTTGTTTATAAAAAGTGTCGAATATTGGATGAAGATAGGTCTTTCAATTCAATTTTTTTCCGTTTAATCCTTGTTTCCCTTCTCTCTAATACGTTTTCATAAAACAGTAAATGATGAGAACCTAGGGGAGTACTATGGACTGGAGACAGTATGAAGCTGAGATATACCAAAAGTTAAAATCTGATTTTCCTGAAGTAAATATCACATTTGACGGAAGATCCTGGGTCATCAAAGTAAAGTCGAAAGACAAATAGTTGTATTGGCTATTGGAAAGTTTATGGGTTCCGGTGTAACTCTCGCGGTAGAGTGTAAATACCTATTCTAAGAACATTGATGTGAAGATTGTTGATGGGTTCATTGGATTTTTGGAAGTATCAAGCTGCAAAAAATAGAGCAGAAGATAAAAAATCCGACTAGAAATCCTTACGTTTGAAGAATATGATTTAGCTACTTCGATGTATAAAGAAATTTATGAAGAAGAAGCTGGGTTATACCCATTGCCAGTACACTTGTGGGAATGTTACTCCCGAAAGAGGTGGGTCGGATAGTATCTCATTTCGTTTAACTCTTGAAGGAGATATCGAGGCTACTGGAGTTGTTGAACTTAGTTATGGAGATTATAAGATTACCGATGAAGGCTATGCGAACCCAACTGTTGCAGATGATTTCGACTTAATTGTAAAAAATATAAAAAAAGCTTGAACATATATAAAAGTAATTCACTTGAGGTCTTTATTGATATTAGAGATCAACTCTACGACTTAATTAATAAATAAATGTAGCGTATAAAATACACAATTGTATTTTATACGCTACATTTGATTTAACATTTCAAACAAGATGGAAGGAATTCATGTGGGAAACACTCTATGGAAATAATCCAACGCATTTATGAAGGAGGAAAATCTTCTTGTTCCAGGGCAATTTTAGCTGCTTATATGGGAACTGCAATCATAGGGGTCATACAACAATGGTTCGAAAGTGGCACGAAAGAATCTCCTCTAGAAATGGCCCGTATCCTAACGACCATTACGGTTAATGGCTCCTACTTTGCAGCTGGTTTAAAAAATAATCATCCAAAGAATAAGGGATATTCTCTGGAAACCGATATTGGTTAAAAAAACAGTTGCCTATAACGTCCTATAACGTTGTTGAAAGAACCAATTGTCATGTTGGTACCGTCACAAAATGTGATGTTACATTTCTACTCGATTAAATCGCAATCTGAAAGTATTTCCGGTTTATGGCGCATGCTATCCAGATTGGTTATTTTACGGATCACCTTACACGGCACACCTGCAGCAAAAGAATTTTCTGGGATGTCCTGAGTCACGACACTACCTGCTCCTATTACGCATCGATCACCAATCGTAACACCTCCACATACAGTTACATTTGCTGAGAGCCAAACATCGTTACCAATGCTAACAGGCTTAGCATAGCATAAAGACGCAGCATCACCATTTTGATCAAGCATTTGTCTACGCTCGGAGGCAACGAATGGGTGAATAGGCGTAACGATTGTTACATTAGGTCCAAAACTCACATGATCACCTATCGTAACCTGTGCATCATCCTGGACTGTAAGGTTATAGTTTCCAAAAAAATGATCACCAATTTTTGTATGAACACCATAATGAAAAAAAATGGGACCCTGGATAAAACAATGCTCCCCTATGCTATCAAGTAACTGTGACAATATCGCTTCCCGCTCCTCTGTCTGATCCTCAAATGTTCGGCTATATTGACTACTTAAATTGTGGGCGAGAAGCTTTTTACGCTTTAGTTCTGTGTTACCCGGATTGTATAATATCCCTTTGAATATTCGTTCTTCTTCTGTCAAATTGTTCACCTCTTTTAGTTTTTAGACAGTAAGTTCAATTTGAATGTTTTCTGGCCCTAAAATACTGCTTTCATAATATCCGTCACCTGTGGTCCGTGGTCCACTTAACGTTCTAAATCCCGCTTCTGCCAATTGCTTGGTTAGCAGATCGACTTGTTCCTTACTGCCTAAGCTGAAAGCTAAATGAGTTAAGCCCGTCCGCAAGAGATCATGAACTCCTTCTACCATATCCGGTCTGCTCATAATCTCCAATCTCGCGCCGCCCTCAAACGTGAGAAAATAGGTTCTTAATCCCGTTTTGGGATTATGGTATTGTCGATTTGACTTAGCATTAAAGAATTCACTATAAAATTGTCTGCAGCTTTCTAAATCTTGTACATACATAGCAATATGTTCAATTTTCATGAAAATCTCCTTTCCGTCACTACATATATTAGTTTCGAACATAATCCCTCGTAATATCGTTAAGCCATTTAAATTTAAAATAACGCATTAAGGCAATCGGGGCTTTAATAACCTCGTCTAAATTGATGATAAAAAATATCGTATACAATCTTCGCTAGTTATGGCACCATAGGATACCCAAGTTTTTGGGTGAGGAATAATTTCGTAATTAGTCCGGGGGAAGCAGCGGAAAAGCTATTGAAAATCGGGTTCACCGATTGAACCTATAATTTAAAAATGAAATTAACTTGAAAGCAGCCAGTAAATCCAACGTTCTTTGGGTTATTGGCTGCTTTCATTATAATTAAGATACAACGTATGATTCACCTAAAACCCGCTTAATACTGTATGACCCCTCTATCATTTCCGTGGCTATAAATGACTCCATACCACTAGATTCAATATCATACAACACTTCAATTTCCTTGGAGAACAAAATGTTTCCTTCCTTGATAAGTTCAGAGAGAGGTGGAACATTTTCAGCTTTTACATCTCCATTGTAAACTTGTTGAAGTCCTTCGACATAGGCTTCCAATGATCGTGCCCCCACAATTTTAACACCTTTATTTTCTTCATTCACTAAGATAATGGTTGGAAATCCACGTACACCAAGTCTGCCTGCTAACTCAAAATCCTGCTCTAACAAATCTTGTGCCGATCCAAGAGCAGCATCCGCCACTATTTCTTCGCCATTTAGCCCAATATTGTTGACTATATCAACTAATGTTTTCTCCTCTCCAATATTCTGATTGAAGGCGAATACAGCTTCTCTTGCCCGACGCAAAAACTCATTTTCTTTACCCGGATATATATTTTGTATAACCTTGTATACTCTAGATGGCGGGTACGAAGAAAGAATCGGATTGTTTTTCCACAAAGAACCATCGATAGGCATACGTGAATGTAAACCGACTTCTCTCCAATGCTCCGCAACATCTGAAGGCTGTTGAATGCCATTGGAGACATCTGCAAAACCATGCCAGCTAGAAAGCAAACCACCCATAATCGTCTTCACGTTAAAATATTGACCATACTGCAGAATAAAACGATTGAATACCGGCTCAAGCGCCCAACAGTGGGAACAGATCGGATCAGTTGCATAGTAAAGTGTGATTTTGGGGGACTGTAGATTAAAGTCGATTATTTCCATTTGCTCTTCATCCCCTGGCCCACAGACACCGGTTTTAAGGTCACACATCATATTTGAATCATTCATATATAAATCACCCTTCGCTGGAAAATCAAAGAAAGTGCCCTCTTGTAGAAGTTCTTTGTATGGGAGTATTATAATACCAATACAAATTCAAACAAGTACGTTTATTTTTAATACTAAGTATCTTTAATAATACTATTGGACAGGAGTTATGTATGAAATACGAATTTAGACTTGATCAATTATGTCCTGCAACCTTCGCATTCCATGTAATCAGCGGAAAGTGGAACCTCCCGATCCTAGCCATTCTTAGTGAGAACGACAACATACGCTATAACGAGTTAAAAAGAAGACTGCATGGAATAACAGGGACTACCTTAACCAACTCACTGAGAGATCTTATAGAATATGGAATCATTCATCGGGAGCAGTATAACGAAGTGCCACCAAGAGTTGAGTATTCTCTGACTTCATCTGGAAAAGAATTAGTGCCTTTAATTGAATCCGTTGTTGAATGGGGACAAAGAAATATTGGGGTGAAGGATAATTCCTAGTAATCCTGAATCTCCAAATGCATATACGAAGGCGCTTCATCCCAAGGAACGCTAAATCCCGCTCCCTTTGCACAAAACATAGAGCTGGAGGTGTACTCAGGATCAGCGCTGCGGTCGTATCCAATCCTTGCGATGACCTGTTCTGGGTTATGACATGGCTGATAACCGCCTAACTTCATCGAGATTGCTCCCTTGCCCTTCGTGAATGAAGCAAGCTCTACTGCATAATGCATGAACGTTGCGACAGGCGCACGTCCCTGAATAAACATCGATTCACCTAGCATTTCTGGCGGGTCAAATTCACCATGGGCCAGCTGTATATCAGACATTACGCGTCCGATAAGCTCTGCATCGACTTTGATTTTGAATTGATAATAGGGTTCCAGTAGAATAGTGTTCGCTTGCTCCAATCCCTGCCGCAGTGCCCGCAGTGTCGCCTCCCGAAAATCACCGCCATGAGTGTGCTTCTGATGCGCTGCCCCAGTTAAAAGCGTTACATACAGATCGGTAACGGGAGAGCCGGTAAGAACGCCACGATGGTCCTTTTCAAGTAAATGCTGACCGACGAGATGCTGATACCCTGTGCTGAGCTGCTCCACATGGCATGTACTGCGATATGTAATTCCCTCACCACGTTTCGCAGGCGCAAGCCGGAGATGCACCTCTGCATAATGCTTAAGAGGTTCGAAATGCCCACAACCAATCACAATCTCTGCGATCGTCTCTTTGTATAATATCTCTGGCTCGGAGAACGATACCTTGAGCTGGAAACGGTCTAACACCACCTGCTGAAGTACCTCTAGCTGGATCATTCCCATCACATGAACATGAATCTCCTCCAGCTTGTCCTCCCATGTCACTTGCAGCGTAGGGTCTTCGGCTTGCAGGATCATGAAATAGCGTAGCACTTCTCTGGATGATATCCCCAAATTGAAAACAACTTTGGATTTCAACGCTGACACAAGACGGGATTCTACTCGATCTGAATGATTACCTATACCCAGTCCAATGGCTGCATCGGTTAGGCCCGTGACGGCAACAAGCTGTCCCGCGGAGGCTTCATCACATGAAGTATATTTCCCCCCATGATAGATACGAATAGAAGTGATTTTCTGGCTTAACTCCTCATGTTCTGAAGTGCTATAGCAGAGATCCTCCCGTACCCGTAATTTCCCAGCTAATATTTTCATAAAAGTCAGTCGCGTGCCTTGCAGCTCATGACGCACCTTATATACTCGTGCCCCGAATACTGCGTTTACTTCATAAGTCGATTCCATTAGTAGTTGCATCGTCTGCATCCATTCCGCAATCCCCTGATCCAATAGAGCTGCTCCACTCATAACGGGAAAAACCACCCGTTCTTTAACCATTTGTTTCAGCGTAGCCAATACCTGCCCAGGATCAATGTTGTCTTCGAGATATGCCTCCATCAAGGCTTCATCTCGCTCAGCAACGGCGGTAATGACCTCTTCAGGCAGCATGCTCTGATCTAGACCCTTTACCAAATACAACATATCCGGCGAAAATTGCTGCCTTAACGCTTTTAGCACACGCTGAACGTCAGCACCGGTACGATCTATTTTGTTAATAAATATAAAAGTGGGTATGCCATATTCCTGTAGCAATTGCCAGACCGTCTCGGTATGCCCTTCAATGCCCTCCACAGCACTTAAGATGACTACCGCATAATCCATGACCTGTAAAGCGCGCTCCATCTCAGCTGAAAAATCGACATGCCCCGGTGTGTCAATGAGCTGATACGATTGTTCGTTATATTCCATCACCGCCTGGTCAGCAAAAATCGTTATCCCCCGTGCCCGCTCCATCTCATGACTATCTAAAAAGGCATCCTGATGATCGACTCTCCCCCGAGTCTTAATTCCGGAAGCATGGTATAGGAGCTGCTCTGCGAAGGTGGTTTTGCCGGCATCAACATGTGCTAGCAGTCCGATGGTGATTGGTGATGCTTCTGACCCTTTACAATACATATTTCTACCATCCATTCAATCAATATGTTATATAAGAATCGTAGCCGAAATCTAGTAGCTTGTACAGAATCTCTCACCATCGACAGCATGCGGTAACGCCCGAAGATCCATATTATCCAATGACATAACCATCCTCGATGAAGGATTTAGCTAGAATAATATGCAAGAAAGACACTAGACAAGCTATTGAGATGATGATCATGTCCCTATTAACTTACAAAAAAACGGTAACCCTTAACAGAAAGGATTACCGGCTTAATGAATAGTTAGTTTTTATATTTCTAATCTCCTTAAAACAATAAATCATCTACTTTCTAGACTCAACAGCTTTTTATCTAGAAATGTTTTTACATCTTTAGCAAGCTGTATGGATGCTTCAATCTCCAACTTAGTTGTTGAAACACTTTCAATGCTGCATCCAATTGGAATTCCCTTCTCCAGCCCGAACTCAAATAGTTCTTCAAATATTTTTTGAGATAGCTGAATGGATTTATCCAAAATGTCGTTCGAGTATTTCAACTCGTTTTCTAACCATCCCGGGATACTGATCCCCAACCATTTC
>NZ_CDRJTB010000123.1:0-7007 GCF_976954365.1 Paenibacillus sp. Marseille-Q9583 | reverse complement strand
GAAGGTCATGGAGAGGAAATTTGGAACTGGAGGAGCGAGAGCGTCCGCCTTTGTCTCCGGATTTTATCCGCTAAGAGCGGCATAAATCAGAAAATCTGGAGACAACAGCGGCCGTAAGTCCAAAGTTTCCTCGTATTGACACCATGGTTCCCCTCTCATTCAAATCCGCCAAACAGAAAAAACTACATACAAATGACCATAAAAAACTTTAAAATGAACATATGTAAGCGTTTGTCCCTTTGATATAGTTATTTAACCTGGAGGTGTGACCAAAGTGTTGTCTAGGCTGATTGGATTGATTCGTAAGCTGAACGTCAAGCAGCAGCTCATCCTGCTATTTCTAATTATGATTTCTCCCATTTTCTTTTTGAACATATTTGGGAATTTGAAGGCGGAGCAAATACTGAAGCGGCATGTTACGAATGCATATGTGGAATTGAACAAGCAGAACTTTACAATCATTAATCGGGATATCGATACAGTTAACAAAATCACTACCACCGTGATTCAGAATCCTCTGATTCAGCAGATTAATATGACTGGTTCGGATACCATACTGGAGCGAGTCAAACGATATGAGACAATAGAGAAGCTGTTGGTCAGTTATTCTCAGGGGGCTGAACGTGGTGATGGCATCTATTACTCCCTTTATATATATGATCCAAATGATTATTACTTTTTCGCTCCCAATTTTCCACAGGTTAAGAAGGCGGGAGTTTATTTCTTTTCTAAAGCCGAAGAGCCTTACTGGTTTGAGGAGGTTATTCAGAAGAAAGGACGCGGCTCACTGAAGTTCACGGAGAGGCTAAGCGCGCAAGCGGAGAATTTAAAGACACTTACTTACATGAGAGCTGTAAACAACATTTCTAGAAAAGCGGAGACTATAGGGGTTTTGGTCATCACCAAAATGGACTCTAAAATTGGAGAATCTCTCAAATCGATATCTTTACCTGACGGAGAAATTTACTTAACAGACTTAAATAATCGTGTTCTCGCTTCCACTACGAATAATACTGGAGAAGTAATCGCGTTGCCGGAGACGGTTGTTGCCGAGGATTTGGAAGGTACTGTGGATGTGATTACCTCCGATTTTATCTATGTGGTTAACAATAACCATGGGCTTGGACAAAAACTGGTCTACAAAGTTCCGGTGAAGGCGCTACTGCAGCAACAGAACGAAATGAAAAGTGTTATTCAATATATCACCGTGGCTTATGCAGTATTTGGACTAATTATGATTACGTACTTCTGGCGTTCATTAATGACTCCTTTGCAAAAGCTGGCTTTTTTCATGCGAAAATACGAGCCGGGCAATCGAGTTCCAGAGACACCACGGAGGGGGAGTAACGATGAGGTAAGTGTGCTGATTGCTTCTACTTACGATATGGCCCGAAGGCTGAATGGATTAATCACATATAAATATCAGATGGAGCTTAAACAGAAGGAATCTCAGCTTCAATTGCTATATCAACAAATCAACCCTCATTTGCTTTATAACACCCTGGAGAGCATTTATTGGAAAAGCTCTTTAGAAGGAAATGTCGAATCCGCCGAGATGATCAAGGAATTGTCCAAACTAATGAAGATCAGCCTTAGTCGGGGAAGGGAACTGATCAGCCTTGAAGAAGAGCTGGAGCATGCAACGGCCTATATCAAGCTGCAGCAGCTCCGATATGATTATGTATTTCGAGTTCTGATGGATATTCACCCTGATACGAAAAGTAACCTAATACCTAAGATCACACTGCAGCCATTAATAGAAAATGCTATTATTCATGGGGTTAAAAATATGGGTGAGGATGGTGTGATCACCATCTCAGCAGTTTGTGAGGACGAGACCGTTAGGATCTCTATTGAAGATAATGGCTATAAGTCTGTTGATTATGAAGCCATTGAAGCTGTATTGAATGATGAAAGCCCCAATCCCATTAGCGGTTATGGTATCCGCAATATTAACCAGCGTATTCATTTACATTTTGGCTCTGATTATGGCATCAGCTATACCCCTCGTACAGAAGGCGGAACGCTAGTAACAGTTAAGCTTCCGAAATCGGAGAATCAGGACTAAGGAAGGGGAGCGTGCAGATATGTTCAATATATTGGTTGTGGATGACGAACCATTGATTTGTAAAGGATTGAGCAATTTATTGGCTTCATCCGGGCTGGATATTTCTAATATCTATACAGCTAATAGCGGATTTGAAGCACTAGACTGTATCCGTATGGAGGAAATTGATCTGCTCGTTACGGATATACAGATGGGTGCGATGAGTGGAATTGATCTGATGCAGCATGCCAAACTAGCCAAACCATGGGTACAGACCATCGTAATTTCTGCTCATGAAACGTTTCAATATGCTCAAATGGCTGTTAGGCTCGGGGCAAAGGACTATTTAATCAAGCCTTTGAATAGTGAGCAGTTTTTGGATTCGGTTCGAAATGTGCTCCTTAAGATGGGGAAGCCCTCACCAGAACTAGATGTCTTCATGTCTGGAATTAACGAAAGTTTTCGACTTGAAGAGCCGTTGCCGGAATATAGCAAGCTCTTGAACGAATTGCTCATCGACCCTGGGGTTGTACTAGCTGAAGGAGATAACCTGCTGAAGCTGGATAACCTGAAGCTACAAGGGCCGTATTTTTCCGTCTTAAAACTTAAGGTGCCACTAACTGGAGTAAACCAGGAGAAGCAGTATACTATGCGGGACAGACGGCTTCTTTGTTATGCTGCGCTGAACATTGCCAAAGAATTAATGGATCAGGAATGGAACTCGATAGCCTTTTATGCGCCGGATGGAGAAATTACGATCATTATTCAATGGGATGAAAAAAGCTATGAGGATTCTTCTGCCGGCCAAATCAACAGGCTAGATATACTTGGTCGTAGTCTTCATTTTAATATCCATAAGTATTTACATCTGAATGTGGTCATTGGCATTAGCCAGATTTTAAAAGGGCTTTCGTTTATGGCCGTTTTGAACCGTCAGGCCTCTAATGCCATTCTCTGGAATAATGAGCATAGTGACCATTACGTATTCTATTATGGGGATTTCAACTGGAACAGTTACACGAGTGATCCTTCTGTAGAAGAACTTCATACGCATAGCAATCTGATTGTACAAAAAGCGAAAGAATATATCGATGAGAACTATGCGCAAAAAGGACTGACGATTCATGATGTGGCTAAGAAAAATCATGTTAGCCCCAATTATTTGAGTTACTTATTTAAGAAAAATACAGGTTATAACCTGTGGGAATATGTAATTAAGCTCCGGATGGAAGAAAGTCGGGAGATGATTTTGAATACCGATCTTCGCAGATACGAAATTGCGGAACGTGTGGGTTATGAATCGCCCGAGCATTTTAGTAAAATTTTCAAAAAATATTATGGGATTAGCCCCAGCGAATTGAAGAAGTAAAAACACTCATGACTTCGGTAGATATAGACATGTTCAGTACAACCCTCATTTCCTACAATTTAAGGTAGGAAGCATTTTGCGAAAAATGCTGATAGAACAATGGAATGAGGGAGCCTGATGAATCAAACCGCAGTAGTAACCGAAAACCCGGCGACGCTGAAGGGGACACCGTACAAGCAAAACCGCTGGAAGAAAAACTTTTGGGGATATATGTTCCTCGTGCCTGCCATTATTATTTTTATAATGTTCTTATGGGTTCCAATTTTTAAAGGCTTACTGTACAGCTTCTACCATGTTGATTTTGTTAAAGGAAACAGCTTCGTAGGCTTTGAAAACTACAGTAGAGCACTTAGTGATCCAGATGTTTTGACCGCATTAAAGAACACTGGGTATTACATGTTTCTATGTCTTATTATCGGTTTTTGGGTTCCGATTGCTTTTGCCATCATGATCTCGGAGCTGAGAAAGTTTGGGGGCTTTGTACGTGTAGCGGCTTACCTTCCTTTCGTAATGCCTGGTGTGGTTCTCTATGGACTGTGGAGATGGCTTTATGATCCGGTGGGCCCGATTAATGCGTTACTAGGCACAATGGGTGTGGATCAGGTTGCCTTCTTAACAGATACAAGATGGTCGATGATTTCCCTTGTGTTTATGGAAACATGGCAGCAGTTCGGATCAGGGATGCTAATATACTTAGCTGCTGTACTCAGCATTCCAAGAGATTGGTATGAAGCCGCTGAGATTGATGGAGCAGGTATATGGGCACGTATAAAGTACATCACATTGCCTTCACTGCGTAATTTAATCTTTTTGATGCTGATCCTGCAAATTATTGGTACTTCACAAGGGTATCAGTCACAGATGGCGCTGCTTGATGGCGGGCCAAATAATACTACGCTTACCTATGCGCTGTTGATCGTGAAATATGCATTTACAAGACTCGATTATGGAACAGCTACTGCGCTTGGCATGTTAATGTTCATTGTCCTAGGTGGTTTGGGCATTTTACAGTTCAAGCTTAACAAGGAGGACTACTAAGATGAAAAGCGCAGATAGAGGAATTCTTTCAGAACACGATTTGAAAAAAACAAGTAATAAGATTGTTTATGGCTTGATGTGCGTAGTCATTTTGGTTATGGTTTTTAGCATGCTGTACCCGATTTGTATGACGTTATTCAACGGGTTGAAGTCGAATCAAGAGGTGAATTCATTCCCGCCGCATTTTTTCCCTCAGGAATGGCACTTCAGCAACCTTAAAGACGCGATGAACTACATTGATCTACCCATGTTCCTTAGAAACACCATTTATATCTTTTTAGGGAATATGGTCGTGACTCTTGTGGTTTTGGGAATGTCAGCTTTTAGTATTTCTCGTATGAATGTTCCTTACAAAAGAGCTATTTACTTCTTCTTTCTGATGACATTGTTTATTCCGGCGACCAGTTACATGATCCCGAACTTTGTCAATTTGAAGGAGCTAGGATTGCTGAATCAGTATGCGGCCTTCTGGTTGCCAGCGGGTGCAAACACGTTCTACTTTCTATTGTTAAAGAATTTTTTTGATGGGATTCACCCGGAAATCTTTGAAGCAGCACGAATTGATGGGGCCTCTGAGCCAAGAAGCTTTTTCTCCATTGCCGTGCCACTATCCATTCCGATTTTTGCTACATTAGCGATCTTTATCTTTTCTACTGCATGGAATGACTGGTTCTGGCCATCTCTGGTTATGCACAGTGAAGAGAAATATACGCTTGCGACAGCTATTTATAAATACGTTATTAATGTGAAAGCACTCAATACTAATATTAAGTTTGCAATTCTGTTTATAGTATCCTTGCCTCCAATCGTTGTCTTCTTGATTTTCCAGAAATTTATTATGCGCGGGGTTGCTTTGTCGGCAGTGAAAGGGTAAGCAATTATCGACGAATTTACCCACGGATCGTAAACATGCACATGAAAGGAATATAAATGCACCTCGTTTGTAAACGGTTTCTAATTTATGATCAATATGTAAGATAATTATGAATTGAAAAGGGGAGTTTCAATGCGTAAGTACTCTAGCGTTCTACTAAGTGTACTTGTAGCCGGATCGTTGCTGTCTGCTTGCAGCGGTAACAATAACGGAAACACAGCGGGAAACAAAGGCGGGGAAGCATCTACTGCGCCAACAAATGCGGTAACGGATAATACAGCAACCGCTACAGATGCACCAGTGGATGACATTGCTCAAAGAAAAGTGACGATCAAGATCCACTATCCAACACCTGACTTGACTGAAGTCAGAGCGCAAGAAGATGACAAGATTAAGCGTTTCCAAGCTGAATATCCAAATGTTGAAATTATTAAAGACGACTGGCAGTACAATGTAAGTGAAATCGGAATCAAAATGGCTGCAAATGAAGCACCAACCTTCTTTAACACCTACGCTACAGAAGCTAAATTCCTGGTGGAAAAGGGCTGGGTTGCTGACATTACGGATCTTTGGAACAAATATGAATTTAAGGATCAAATTAATCCAGTACTGCAAAATCAATTCATCATTGATGGTAAAGTTTTCGGTGTAACTCAAAAAGGTTATGTAACAACTACTATGATTAACAAAAAAATGCTGGATGAAAAAGGCGTTGCGGTCCCACCGATGGATTGGACTTGGGATGATATGCTGAATACGGCTAAAGGCGTAGCAGATGTCAAAAAGGGTATTTCCGGTATTGCTCCAATGGGTAAAGGTAACGAAGCAGGCTGGAACTGGACCAACTTCCTGTTCGAAGCAGGCGGCGAAATTCAAAAGGTTGAAGGCGGCAAGGTGGTAGCTACATTTAATTCCGATGCTGGTGTTAAAGCACTGGATTTCTACAAGAAACTTAGATGGGAAGCTAATGCGATTCCTCAGGACTGGGCACTTGGCTGGGGCGATGCTGTAGGCGCATTCCAACAAAGTCGTACAGCTATGGTAATGGCTGGATCTGATGGCGTAATCGAGCAAGCACTGAATCAAGGTGGACTGAAACCTGAGGATGTGCTCACATATCCAATGCCTGCTATGGAAAAAGGCGGCAAGCATACCGGGGTACTTGGTGGTGATTACCTCGTAATTAATCCGAATGCAACACCAGATGAGCAAGAAATGGCATTCCGTTATATCACATTTGATTACTTCTCTGATAAAGGCTTGGAAGCACTGGATGCAGTTCTTCAACAACGTACAGCTGATGGTAAATACTTTATCCCGCCGCTCTTAGATTACTACTCAGCAGATTCCGAGTTTGGTAAGAAGACCAAAGCGGTTTATGACAAGTACACAAATGTATACCAATATAGCCCTGACATTATGGGACTTCTGGATGGTAAACCTGAAGCTCAATACAATACACAGGACTATTACGCAACCATGTCCAATGTTATTCAAGAGCTGTTCTCCAAAAAAGGAACGGATTCCAAGAGCCAGCTAGAAGCAGCAGCTAAAACAGTGCAAGAGAAATTCTTTGATACGATTAAAGCGGAATAGTTTAATGCAAAAACCGGCCCCTTTGGGGCCGGTTTTTTGTTCTGAAGATTTATAAATTTATAAATCTTCAGAAATAGTGATAA
>NZ_CDRJTB010000122.1:0-7303 GCF_976954365.1 Paenibacillus sp. Marseille-Q9583 | reverse complement strand
GACGGCATATACATATAAGATCCTGCCGTATCCGGAAAATAATTTAAAAAAATTTTATTACTAGGTAGAAAAACCCTCGTCAATGGACTGACAATGAAATAATAACCAAGCAGTACCACTAAAGCAGGAGTGGTTCGTCTTAATAAAGCACCTACAGCTGCACTGAGAAGTGTGGTTAATGTTAGATAGCCCGTTGCACCTATTAATGTTGTTATCATTGTGTCTATTTCTAACACTACTGTTGTGTCTCTCATCATAATAAAAGTATAGAGTACACCAGATGCAGCAATTATAAATGCCACAGGAATGGTTATAATCGCCAATGCCAAATGCTTCGTGGATAATTGAAATCCACGCCAAGGTATCGTAGTTAAAGTAGTTCGAATCTGTCCACCAGTATACTCCGAACAAGTAGCTAAGATTCCAAGAATAATGAACCCTGCTTGAAGATATCCCATAGAAGCAAGTCCTATATTCAGTATACTTTGCGTTCCTGCTGCACCTTGTAGACCAGCAGAAGTAAAAGCTGCAGTTAAAGCTAAATTAAGAATGAATGTACCCATAATGGTGAGCCATATCAATGGTAATGTAACTAATTTATCCAGTTCAGCACCAAGGATTTGTGTTATCTTTCTGCTAGAAGAGACACTCATGCTGCAACGTCCCTCCTATGGAATACAATAGCTGCAACAATGAAAATAACGACTACCCAGGCAAACATGACTAAACCGCCTGTGTACGGGGTGTGATATCTGTCGAATAAAGTGCCTGTGGACGTGTTGTCCGTAAACATAAACATTTCAGCGCCAGCCCTATCTGGTAAGTAAAACGCCAACTTTGTAACCCTATACAACAGGACACTAAATGATACAACGGATGAATTTATTAGGAGCACAGCAAGCGGGAGGATGCCATTCTTAGTTAGAAAAGTAATTCCAAGTGCTAAAAGAGCAGTGAATGTCCAGAAACAAACTGCACCGATAAGTCTGGACCATTCAAATGTAGGGGCATATTCACCAAGAATAAGATGCGTTGCCGACACAGTTGTCATAATAGCAACAATACAAAGCAGTATGCTGATCACAGTCACAGCACCTGCTTTTGCCAGTAAGAAATGAAACCGGGATGAAATAACAGTTAAACTCGTTGTTATCTGTTGTCCTCCACCAGATTCACTGCTCTCTGTCAAATACTCACTGCTGACAGCATGCACACCAAGAATAATAACGCCTTGCACACCAAGAGCTAACCCGATATAGCCAACTTCCGATAGCCGCGTGCTAACTCCAGCTATAATCTCCTCTTTTTGTGCTATGCTGTCCAAGGCAGCAATAAGCGCTGGTGCAAACGCTCCAATGAGAAAAGCAAGCCAATTACCTGGTAAGGAGAACAATTTAGATAGTTCCGCGTTAAATGCTCTCATACAACATCACCTGTATTTTCAGATGTCAGGGCAAAAAAGGCTTCCTCCAGCGTGGAATGGTTACCTATTACTTCTTCCAATGTTCCATCTGCAACGATGGTTCCATGCTTAATAATCACCACATCATCAACTGTTTCTGCAAGCTCTCCCATTAGATGACTGGATAATAACACCGTATTTCCAGATTCAGCACGTTCACGTAAAAATGTCCGAATCCACCGAATTCCTTCTGGGTCGAGCCCATTTACGGGTTCATCTAAAATCAATATTTTTGGATCACCAAGTAGCGCAGCTGCTAATCCCAGTCTTCTCCCCATACCAAGAGAATACTGCCCAACTCTTTTCCCAGCGGCATTAGTAAGACCTACTATTTCCAGAACTTCCTCGACACGTGAGTTAGACAATCCTGCAGCACGTGCAATCCAACGCAAGTGTGCCTGTCCTGTTCGCATACGATGAGCTCCAAAGCCATCAAGTGCGGCACCTACTGTTGCTAGAGGATTATGTAATTCTGCGAATGGCTTTCCATTAATGAGTGCACTCCCTGAGGTAGCGCGGTCTAATCCAAGCAGGATGCGAAGTGTAGAACTTTTACCTGCCCCATTTGGACCTAAAAAACCAGTTATTCTACCTGGTCTAGCTTTAAAACTGATACCTGATAAGATTTCCCCAGTTCCGCGATGTTTGACTAAGTTATTAATTGTAAGCAACCATAACACTTCCTTTCTGTTATGGTTCTAATTATAAAGAAGCAAAGTTACATCTCGGTTATCCTGCTGTTTACTTCTGGGTTAACTTTAGGCTAAGCTCTTCCGATAGCTACTCTTGTGCCACTATCATTTGATGTAAAATCAGCTTTCAGCTTCATTTTTTTCAACATATAATTTGAAGTCGATAAACCAATCCCCGCCCCACGCTCATAGGAAGAGTTATCCATACCTGGACCTCTGTCTGCAACAATGATTTGTTCTTTTTCTACATCAACCACAATATTTACATATTTCCCCTCTGCTGCATGTCGAAGAATATTCTGAAATAAATTATCCAGAACCCGTGTCATCCATTTAGGATCTGCTTCCCAATAAAAAGTCGCCTCTGTCGGTAAATCAACCTCGATTTGGATTTCTTTTTCTTCAAATACAGGATACCACGCAGCAACAGATGCTCTTACTAAACGTCCAATATCTGTTGAAGTGGGCCTAAAAGGATGTTTCCCTGATGTAAGCAATGTATAGGAAAGTAAATCATCCATTAGATCCCCCACTCTTGTAATCGTATGATTTATTTCTGTTAATGAATTTTGTCCTTCTAGACTCATTGATTCTTTATTTAATCGGGTGACATGTCCTCTCAAAATGGTAAGAGGCGTTCGTAAGTCGTGAGATAAATTCGCTATGAGTCGATGTCGTAACAATTCCTCTTCATATTCTCGCTTGCGGCTGTCTTCAAGCTGCTGAATCATCCAATTAAAAGAACTTCCTAACTGGTCTATTTCATCCATACGATCTCTTTGAACAGAAATTGGTCTAGGAAATGAGTTATGATTAGCTGAAAATGACATGACTTCCTGTAAGCGGGTGAGCCGTTTACGAAGTCTCAAGAAGAAAATCCAAGATATTATAACAAATGCGACAATAATAAAGCCAAACAAAAGTAGTACAATGTAAAAGAGATTTAACGCATTCAGCTCTTCTCCATGAATAGGAGACTCAATGAACGCAGATAAGATAATAAGTACAATTGGAGGCAAAAAGATAAATAGAAAATGTCCTTTTAGAAAATGACGAAATAATGATTTAGTCTGTTTCATAGTTTCACCCGATAGCCTATTCCCTTCAACGTTTCAATAATCTCTGGGGAATCTGGATGACGTTCCAACTTTTGACGCAGTCGATGGATATGTACCATTAGTGTTTTATCGCCAGTTATATATGTTTCTTCCCAGATGGCTTCATAGATTTGTTCTTTTGGTAAAACTTGATTAGGGTGGCGTAAGAAGTACATTAAAATATGATGTTGCTTCGCTGTTAATATAATTTCTTCTCCTGTGCGTTTGTCAAATACCATCTGGCCTTCTGAATCTACTTCAATATAATTTCCTAATGAAATGCGTTCGGAATGTGTTCCGCCACTTCGACGGATTAGTACTTCTAATCTTGCAACTAATTCATCCGTATGGAATGGTTTCGTTAAATAGTCATCAGCAAATTGTAAACCTTCTACCTTATCATCTATCGATGTTCGAGCTGTTAACAGCAAAATAGGAACAGCAGGAGCTGCTTTTTTTAATCGTTTTCCCACTGTAAATCCGTCCAAACCGGGTAACATGATATCTAAAATAACAATTTCATGCTGATTTACTTTTTTTTCAGCTCCTTCACCAGAAAGCAGCCACTGAACTGAAAATCCCCGCTGTTCCAATTCTTCTTTTAGTAAGCTGCCTATTTTCTCATTATCTTCAATGTATAATACGTTTCTTTTCAAGTAACATCCCTCTCTCTACACTGAGTTCACTATTAGACAGATTAACACAATCTAAAAAATATTTGTTTAGATGCTCATGAAATCGGCAATGGGATCAAGTTCTTGTCTTAAGCAAAGGACAAGAACTTGATCCCATAAAACAGAAAAACCGCGCCAGGCGCGGATTCTAATGGGACTATGTTATTGTTCACCGACACCAATCCATAGTCCAGATATTGAGCCTCCGGCCGTTTCAAAATAAAAGCCCTAATCAATCAGCAATTCTCTGGCCGCCTGTATCATTTTTTTCGGTCAGATCGGGTGCGGAGCGCTGCGCGGAAGGTGCATTCTTGACGGATATGGAAACACTGCCTCCATCGCCCGATGTAACTTTTGGTACACCCATATATGACAATGCTTGAGATACGATCTCTTTAAACACCGGCCCCGCCGCAGCACCACCGCCAGCAGCATTAGCAGGCTCGTCAATGCCGACATAGACCACAATCTTCGGATTATTAGCCGGTGCGTATCCGAGAAAGGACGAGTGCACCTTATCACGGTCATACCCTCCCTTACCGTCGGGTTTAATCGCCGTACCGGTCTTACCTGCTACACTATAGCCTTCAATGTATGCATGACGGCCGGTGCCATGGACCAGGTCTGCAACGACCTGCTCCAGATAGCTGCTGGTTTCCCTGGCGCTTTCCTCGGAAATAACCTTACGTACCACCTGAGGCTGGGCTACGGTAGTCTTGCCGGTATTCGGATCGGTGGTCGCCTTGACCACGTGCGGCACCATCAGTTTTCCCCCGTTGGCGATGGCCGAGATGGCGGTAAGCTGCTGAATCGGAGTAACAAGCACTTTGCCGTGCCCGAATGCAATCGTCGCGTTCTCTGAAGCATTATTCGGAGTCGGATTGACGATTCCGCTGATTTCGCCCGGCAGGTCAATACCGGTAAGATCGTTAAATCCGAAATCATCCACGTATTGCAGCAGCCTTTCCGGACCGAGCATTTCATAGCCAAGCTTGACGAAGGCCACGTTACTTGACCGCTTCACGCCTTCTAGGAAGGAGATTTCGCCATAACCACTTCTCTTCTGGTCATACAGCGGCTTGCCGTACCCCTTGATGCGGATAGAACCGGACATGAAGGTTGCGTCCGAATCGAACAAATTCTCCTCGACCGCTCCTGCAAGAGGTACAATTTTGAACGTGGAGCCTGGTTCAAATCTTGTTTTGATGGCATGGTTGAAGAATACCCCTGGATCAGAGGCATATTTCCAGAACTCATTCGGGTTAAAGGTTGGCATATTCGCTAGCCCTAATATCTCCATGGTGCTGGGATCCGCGGCAATTACCGTAATACTCTTGGGTTTATATTCTTCATAGGCCTTCTGCATTGCCTGCTCGATATAATACTGGATTGTGCTATCAATCGTCAGCTTGAAAGTACTTCCATTGACCTCCGACTGGTAAGTGTCCTCCGAGTCAGGCAGCTTGATGCCTTTGGCGTCGCTCTGGTAGAGTAGCTTACCATCCGCACCCTTAAGTTGCTTGTCAAAATACTTTTCGAACCCCATTACCGCATTGCCATCGCGGTCCGTATAACCCAAAATATGTGCGGCCAGTGTTTGTTGCGGATAATAGCGCTTTTGCTCTCTAATCAGGCCAACGCCAGTCTCCAGAGTGTCATGTTCATCCTTCAGTTTCTCAATGAACTCGTTGACCTTGTCGCGCAGCTCCTGGTCTATCTTCCAGCCTTCATTACGGATCTCCCGGTTCTTCAGATACTTGCCGTTCTCGTCTTTGGCTTCCACGAGCGCCTTAAGCTCATCCTCAGGCTTGCCGAGCAGTTCATGTAGGCCGGTGATAACTTCTTCCCCGATACTGAGAGCGGAAATCGCTTCCGGATTGACCACTACCGTGTAGGCCGGCACATCGCTAGCCAGCATCCTGCCGTTGCGGTCCTCGATCGTGCCACGCACCGCTTTAAACACCGAAGTATGGGCCCATTGCTTTGCGGCCTTGGTTTGCCAGAAATCACGATCCAGGACCTGAATCCAGAACACTCTGCCGAGCAAAACAAGAAAAAAGAGGGTAATACACCCTCCTATAAACAGCGTACGAAGTTTTATTCTCTTCACCATAAGCAAACCCCACAAACATATATATTGCAATTTTCGGCAAATTGCTCGTTAATAGTCACCGCGTTTTGTTCGATGATATGAATGGTATCGTCGGCATTCGCCTCCTGACATCCCATATCCATGGCTAGCTGAACAACCTTGGCACGGGATTGCTGTTTTTCCTTATCCCAGGAAGGCTCATTATTGTAGGCATAGGTAATGCCAGGTTTTTTATTAGTTTGATAAATGATCACCTAAATGAACACCAGGCTCGTTACACATTGTACAATGTATAACAAGGTAAAAACAACCATTTTTGAGAATCCTTTGTCACTACGCTATTTCGCGAAATTAGGCTACATGTAATAGACAATTGGAACATTTTTGTGAATTCTCCATTTCACTGTATGCGGTCATTCAGATAAGGAGCGCTGAGCCAGCATGAGGTTGAGCAAAAATAAATTCAACGGCTGCCTGCTCGGCTTTATCAATGTAATCAGCTCAAATTACAGAGTAATCTGCTGGAGTTATTCCTTTCCTTCAAGGGTGATCTTCAACGGAAAGCTCATGGAGCGGGTGAATTGAAACCGTTTCCTCAACAAGTCAGCTATCCGGTTATCATTAAACCAAACCACGTCAGTCAATCCTCGATGATCAGTTCTGTATCTTCCTATTATGAGTATTGGAAGGCTACTTATCTTAAAAACAACTTGTCCTCGCTGCCCGGAGGGTACTATGTAAAAGGTGATATTACTGGCGAAGCGGACGGCTTCGATCCTCTCGGCACATCGGAAGGCCAAGGATACGGTATGGTTATTACCGTGCTAATGGCTGGATACGATACGAATTCCAGAACAATCTATGACGGTTTGTTCAAAACGGCTAGAGCGTTCAAGAGCTCTAATAATCCGAACCTGATGGGATGGGTAATAGCAGATAGTATTGGGGCTCAAGGGCACTTCGGTTCAGCAACAGATGGGGACCTCGATATCGCTTACTCCCTTATTCTAGCTGATCGCCAATGGGGCTCGACTGGAACGATCAATTATTTGGCTGAAGCCAAAAAGATGATTGGCGCTATTAAGCTTAGCAATGTGACAACTAACAACAGGCTGAACCTTGGTGACTGGGATACGAAGAGCGCCTTGAATACGCGTCCCTCCGACTGGATGCTCAGTCATCTGCGGGCTTTCAATGAAGTTACTGGAGATTCAACTTGGCTAAATGTTATCAACAATCTGTATAACGTATACAGCCAATTTACAGCAGCTTATTCGTCTAGCACA